>JBAYVX010000141.1:0-5090 GCA_041674365.1 Kiritimatiellales bacterium
AGGCGATGGATGTAGACAGTCTAGCCCGCGCCGCTGGATTGCAGAGCGCCAAAGTGAGCGCGCTGCTCATTGGGCTGGAAATGAAACGCGTTGTGAAGATACTGCCGGGTCGCGTGGTCGAGCTGGCCGAAGACCTTAGAGGATAAAGTTTAAAATGGAGAACGGATCAGAATAATTAAGGACAAAATGATTCTTGGGCCGGGGAAACCTTTCCAATGTTTGGAAAATTATTCTGTCCCGAATTATTCTGATTCCCGTTTCTGTGTTCGCGGTTGAAAAAGAGGAATTTGATTATGAAACTGGTTATCGTTGAGTCTCCTGCGAAAGCTAAAACCATCAACAAGTATCTGGGCGAAGATTATATCGTCAAAGCCTCGATGGGGCACGTACGCGATCTTCCGCCCAAGAAGCTCGGTGTGGACGTTGAGAAGGGTTTTGAACCGGAGTATGTTAATTCCACCGGCCGTGCCAAAGTGATTACGGAACTGAAGTCCGCCGCCAAACAGTGCGATGAAGTGATTCTGGCACCCGACCCGGACCGCGAAGGAGAAGCGATTGCCTGGCATCTTTTTGAACTGCTGAAGGGTATTGTTCCGCCGGAAAAATTCAGCCGTGTTACCTACAACGAAATTACCAAATCTGCGATTAAAGAGGCTTTTTCCAAGCCCGGCATACTCGACATAAACCGCGTCAACTCACAGCAGGCGCGGCGCGTGCTTGACCGGCTGGTCGGGTTTAAAGTGAGTCCGCTGCTCTGGAAGCAGGTCAAGGGCGGCGTCAGCGCGGGCCGCGTGCAGTCCGTCGCGCTCCGTCTGGTTTGCGAGCGTGAAAACGAGATCAAAAATTTCAATCCCGAAGAGTACTGGGTGCTTGGCGCAAATGTCCGGAAACTGGTTGATCCTCGCAATTCCTTTGCCATCAAGCTGGCGCAGATCAATGGCGAAAAGGCTGAAATCAAAGGCGGTGAGCAGGCTCAGAAAATCCGTGCCGAGCTGGAAGCGAGTTCGCTGCATGTGGCGCGGATTATCGAAAAAGAGATTCAGCGCAAAGCGCGCGCACCGTTCATTACCAGTTCGCTCCAGCAGGCGGCGTCCAGCGTTTGCGGTTTCTCTCCGGCGCGCACGATGAGTATTGCGCAGGCTCTCTACGAAAACGGGCTGATTACCTACATGCGAACCGATTCGTTTAATATTGCTCAAAGCGCGCAGGAAGCCTGCCGCGTATTTGTTACGGCAGAGTACGGCGCGGAATATCTGCCTGAGAAGCCGAATTTTTACAAAAGCCGCGGCAGTGCGCAGGAAGCGCACGAAGCGATTCGTCCCACCGATGTCGCTCAGACTCCGCAGGGATTGGCGAGTCTCAAGCCGGAAGAACAGAAGCTCTACAAACTGATATGGGAACGTTTTGTTGCCAGTCAGATGGTTCCCGCGCGCATTGCACGCCGCACCGCCGAAATCGAAACCGGCGGAGCCAACACTTATTTATTCCGTGCCACAACGTCTGAAATCGCGTTCCCCGGCTACATGCGCGCCAGCGGCATCGAAAAAGCCGCCGACAGGAAGAACGAAGACGATGAGGACGAAAACGACGAAACCAAACTTCCTCCGCTGACCGAAGGAGAGCAACTCGACTGCATCGAATGGCTTGGCGAACAGAAATTCACCAAGCCGCCGGCGCGCTACAGCGAGCCGTCACTTATCCGTGCGCTTGAAGAAAACGGCGTTGGACGTCCGAGCACCTACGCACAGACTCTGGCGACGCTCGATAAGCGTGAATACGTCAGCAAAGAAAAACGCTCACTCGTTCCCACCGAAGCCGGGATGCGCGTGAACGAGTTTCTGGTCGGCGCGCTCAATCCGCTTTTTAACGTCAAGTTCACCGCCGAAATGGAAGAGAAGCTCGACAAGATCGAAGACGGTTCTGTTGAGTGGGCAGACATGATGAAGACCTTCTACGACCAGTTCCTTGAATGGCTAGAAGGAGCCAAGGATATGGCTGACCCCGAATCTACCAAAGAAATTCTTGCGGCGCTCGAACAAGTCAACGAATGGGCGGAGCCGGTCAAGCGTGGCCGCCGCACCTATGACGACAGCGAAACCGTCAAATCAGTGCGCGAAAAATTTGCAGAGGATGGCCAAATCACCCAGCGGCAGCAGCAGATGCTGTTTAATCTCGCCTGCAAATACATGGAACAGATCGGTGCCGACCAGGTGAGCGGGCTGAAACTTAAAAAACCGGAAGCCCCGCGCACCGAAACCCACCGGAAGCTTGAGCTGTTGGAACACGTCGAATTCGCGGCGGCCCGCAAGATTGGTAAGCGCACTTACGATGATAAAAAATTCTGTGAATCCCTGCGCCAGCAGGTGCAGAACGGTCGCCGCCTCAGTGAGCGTCAGAGCGTTGCACTTGATGCAGTGTTGACGAAATATTCAGAACAGATACAGGACTTTGATCAGATCAAAGAGAGCCTCAATATGGCTGCAAAACCCGAGACTGCGGATGCAGGCCGGACCGGCGAATTGCTTGGCTTGCTCAAAAATGTTCAAACATGGAACCCGCCCGTAAAACGCGGTAACCGTGAATTCAACGACCAGAGCTTCTATGACTCATTGGCCGGACAGTTCGCCAGTAAGGGCGCGCTCTCCGACAAACAGGTTGCCGCGCTCAAGAAGATCGTTGCCCGCTACGCCGCAGTGATTCCGGATTACGACACAATCCGCGAGCAATATGGCCTTCCTGAACCCAAGGCTAAAAAATAAGCAATATACAATGATCAATATGCAATGCTCAGTAATGGAAGTGGTTATTGGATATTGAACATTGAAAATTGAGTATTCCGGAGATTTTCGAATGGAAATCGCATCCGATCCCTGTGTAGGGCATTTTGTAAAATACCTGCAGGGGGAGAAAAACGCCTCGGCGCATACGGTCAGCAACTACCTGATCGATATCCGCCAGTTTATCGAACTGATTTGGGATGAAGAGGCGAAGCCGCCGTACAATTGGAAAGAGGCCGACCGCCTCGCTGCCCGCAAGTTTCTCGTCTTTTTCCAGAAGTTGGAAATGGAACCGACCACCACCAGCCGCAAGCTTTCGGCGCTTCGTTCATTCTATAAATTCATGGTGCGCGAGGAATACGTTCCGCTCAATCCGTTCAGCGGACTGCATCTGCCGAAAAAAGGGAGTTACCTGCCGACCGTTCTTTCGACGGCCGAAGTCGAACAGCTGTTGGCGGCTCCGCATGCTATAGCGGCGGCTGAGAAACCAACGGGGATTTTTCAGGAATACATTCCGGTGCGCGACACCGCGATCCTCGAGCTGCTCTACAGCACCGGCATGCGTATCGGTGAGCTGACCGGCCTGACGGAGAACCGGATCGATATTCTTTCAGGCATCGTCAGCGTACTCGGTAAAGGCAAAAAAGAGCGGCTCTGTCCGCTCGGGCGGCCCGCAGAGCGGGCGCTGCAGAACGCACTTTCCATGCGTTCAGAAGTTTGGAACTCGCTCGGCATCAAAGGCGATGCGAAGCGCGCCGTTTTTCTAAACAAACATGGCGGACCGATTTCCGCCCGCTCCATCGAACGGAGTCTCAAAACCTACGTGGGCTATTGCGGGCTCAAGCCGGCGATTTCCCCGCACGCCCTGCGCCACAGCTTTGCTACACATCTGCTCGACAACGGGGCGGATTTACGCAGCGTGCAGGAGCTTCTCGGCCACGCCAGCCTCTCCACCACGCAAATATACACCCACGTTTCCATCGAAAAACTGAAGAGAGTTTACGAAGAAGCACACCCGAGAGCATAAAGGATTGCCGATTTTTGATTGTTGATTGAAGATTGGGCTGGTCAGAATCGGCTTGAATGGAGAAATTACAGAGGCTTTTAAATCGGGAATCATCAATCTAAAATCGTAAATCTGAAATGATCTGGATAATCTACAACCTGCTTTTTCCAGTCGCATTTCTGTTTCTGCTGCCGAAATTTATTTCGCGCATGATTCGGCGCGGCGGTTATAAGAAACATTTTGAGCAGCGGCTTGGAATTTACGGACACGGCACCGCGGCCCGGCTGGCGGAAGACCGGAGGATATGGATTCACGCGGTCAGTGTCGGCGAGCTGTTTGTGGCGCTTCGTTTTACAGAGGAATACCGCAAGACGCATCCAGATGCACTTTTTGTTATAAGCACCAACACCTCGACCGGCCATGCATTGGCGGAACAGAAACTGGACCGGCGGGATGTGCTGATCTATTTTCCGATCGACCTGCCGTGGGTTATGCATCGTGTTTTTCAGCAGATCAATCCGCTCAATCTGATTCTGGTCGAGTGCGAATTCTGGCCGAACCTTGTACGGCAGGCGCATAAACGCGGCATACCGGTATCGCTGATCAACGGACGCATTTCCGATTTGTCGTTTAAAGGCTACATGGCTTTACGTCCGTTCACCCGTCGGTTGCTTAAGCTGATTGATCCAGTGTGCGTACAAGGGCGGCAGGATGCCGAGCGCATCATCGCCATGGGTGCGCGGCCGGAAACGGTCAAAACGCTCGGCACGGCCAAATACGATCTGCTTCCACCCGCCGCCGATGCGGATGCCAAAGCCCGCGCCGTGCTTCGACAGCTTTCTGTTCCGGACGGTGCGCTCATTCTGCTTGGCGGTTCCACCTGGCCGGGAGAGGAGGAAGCGCTTTGCAAAATTTATAAAAACCTGCGTGTGCAGCATCCGGAACTTTTCCTCGTGCTGGTTCCGCGTCACGCCGAGCGCCGCGCCGATGTCGTGAAGGACATCGAAAGTCAGGGACTTTCATTTGTTCTCCGCAGTTGTAGGCCGGGTGACCTCACCCGGCGCCCCGACGTTCTGGTCGTGGACACGACCGGTGAGCTGATGAGTTTTTATGCCGCATCGGATGTGGTGTTTGTCGGCAAGAGCCTGTGTGAACACGGCGGGCAGAACCCGATTGAACCGGCGCTGTTCGGTAAACCGATCGTCGTTGGTCCCAACATGGAGAACTTCCCGTCTGTCATGGAAGACTTCCTTTCGGCGAAAGCTCTGCGGCAAGTTTCGGATTTCCAAACATTGGAAAAAACTGTC
>JBAYVX010000142.1:0-5077 GCA_041674365.1 Kiritimatiellales bacterium
TGAAGCGTGCGGTGAAGAATTTCGACGGCGGTTACACCATGGCGGGTATTATCGGCAACGGCGATCTGTTTGTGATGCGTGACGCCGGCGGAATCCGTCCGGGTTTTTTCTATCAGGATGACGAATTTCTGGTAGCGGCTTCCGAGCGGCCGGCGATCCAGACGGCGTTTAATGTGCCGATCGAGGCGGTTCAGGAAATCAAGCCGGGTCATGCGCTGATCGTCCGCCGTAACGGCGAGGTGCTGCATGAGCGGATTTCAGAGGCACAGCCGATCACACAGTGCTCATTCGAGCGGATTTATTTTTCGCGCGGAACGGACCGCGACATTTACGGCGAGCGCAAGCAGCTGGGCCGCCAGCTGACCGATCCGGTGCTGAAAGCCGTTGACTACGATCTCGATAACACCGTTTTCTCCTACATCCCGAACACGGCTGACGCCGCATTTTACGGGCTGATGGAAGGAGCCAAGGCCTATGTGGCCGAGCGGGCGAAGTACCACATTCTGCACGAGAAAAATATTTCTGCAACGCGGATCGCCGAGCTGATCAACTATCAGCCGCGCATGGAAAAAATTATGACGAAGGACGCCAAGCTGCGTACCTTCATCACAGCGGATTCCGACCGCCGTGAACTGGTTTCGCTGGTTTACGACACAACCTACGGCGTGGTGAAGAAAACCGATACGCTGGTGATTCTCGACGACTCGATTGTGCGCGGAACAACGTTACGCGAAAGTATTCTGCGTATTCTAGACCGGCTGCATCCGAAACGGATTATCATTGTCTCTTCCGCGCCCGAAATCCGCTATCCCGACTGCTACGGCATTGATATGTCGAAGCTGAAGGATTTTGTTGCTTTTCAGGCGGCCATTGCGCTGGTGAAAGAACGGGGACGCGAGGCCATGCTGAAAGAGATTTATGACGCCTGCAAAGCGAGTCTGAATCTGCCGCGCGATCAGGTTAAAAACGAGGTTCAGCTTCTTTACAGACTCTTCAAGCCGCACGAAGTTGAAACGAAAATTGCCGAGATTCTGCGGCCCGCAGATCTTAATGCGCAGTTCCAGGTGATTTACCAGAGCATCGAAGGGCTGCACGCCGCCTGCCCGAACCACAAAGGCGACTGGTACTTCACCGGCGACTATCCGACTTTTGGCGGCAACCGCGTCGTCAACCGCTCCTTTATCAACTTTATGGAAAACAGCGACGCGAGGGCGTACTAAAAAATTTTTCCAAACATTGGAAAAAACAGAACGAAAAATTCCAAGGATTGGAAACAGCATGGAAACGAGACCGAAACTGACTGATTTTGACCTGTTCCTGCACGGCAAGGGAACGCATTACCTCAGTTATGAAAAGCTCGGCGCGCACCTGCTGGAAGAAGACGGAAAACGAGGAGTCTATTTTGCCGTCTGGGCTCCCAACGCGAAGGATGTCAGTGTAATCGGCTCATTCAACAACTGGGAAGCCTGGATTCATCCGATGTCGCCGATCGGCAGTTCCGGCGTCTGGGAACGGTTTATTCCCGGCGTAAAAGAGGGCGATCAGTATAAATTTGAGATTAACGGCCCGGACGGGTTCTGGGCGCAGAAGTCTGATCCGTATGCATTCCACGCCGAAATGCGTCCGCGCACGGCATCGGTGGTTTGTGATCTCGGAAAGTATCAGTGGAATGATTCCGGCTGGATCAAGCAGCGCATGCAAACCAAGTGGCACGAAAAGCCGATCAGTGTTTATGAGGTTCATCTTGGTTCGTGGAAGCGCAAAAACGGCTGGGAATGGCTGACGTACCGCGAGATGGCCGAACAGATGGTTCCGTATGTTAAAGAGCTGGGCTATACACATATCGAACTCATGCCGATTGCCGAGCATCCCTTTGATGGCTCGTGGGGCTATCAGACCAGTGGGTACTTCGCGCCGACCTCGCGCTTTGGAACGCCCGACGATTTCCGCTACTTTATCGACCGCTGCCATCAGGAAAACATCGGCGTGATTCTCGACTGGGTTCCCGCGCATTTTCCGAAGGACGCGCACGGGCTTGGCTACTTCGACGGCACACACCTCTATGAACATGCCGACCCGCGTAAAGGCGAGCACATGGACTGGGGCACGCTGATTTTCAACTATGGCCGCAACGAAGTCAGCGGCTTCCTGCTTTCCAATGCTGTCTTCTGGGCGAGGGAATATCACCTCGACGGACTGCGCGTGGACGCGGTTGCCAGCATGCTTTATCTCGATTATTCACGTGAAGCAGGACACTGGATTCCTAACTGCTTTGGCGGACGTGAAAACCTTGAAGCAATTGAATTCATCAAACATTTCAACAGCATGATCCATGCGGAATGCCCCGGCTTCCTTACCTTTGCCGAAGAGTCAACCGCCTTCCCGCAGGTGTCGCATCCCGCGTATGCAGGCGGACTCGGCTTTGACTTCAAATGGAATATGGGCTGGATGAACGACACGCTGAAATATTTCAGCAAAGATCCGATTCATCGCAAATATCATCAAGGCGATCTGACATTTTCCATGATCTATGCCTTTACCGAAAACTTCATCCTGCCGTTTTCGCATGACGAAGTGGTTCACGGGAAAGCATCACTGCTCGACAAAATGCCCGGCGATTTCTGGCAGAAATTTGCCAACATGCGTCTGCTGCTTGCCTATATGTTTGCGCATCCCGGCAAAAAACTGCTCTTCATGGGCTGCGAAATCGGCCAGTGGCGCGAATGGGACGCCGGAGGCAGCCTCGACTGGAACCTGCTCGACTACGAACCGCACCGGAAACTTAAGAAGTTGGTCACAAAACTCAACTCGCTCTACACGAACGAGTCTGCGCTTTACGACATTGAATCATCGTGGGAAGGCTTTGACTGGATTGACTTTCAGGATGCGGAAAGTTCCGTGGTCTGTTTCCTGCGCAAGGGCCGCGATCCACAGGAAATCATTGTTTGTGTGCTCAACCTCACGCCGACACCGCGCCCCGGCTACCGGATTGGACTGCCTGAGGCGGGCAATTGGGAAACCGTTCTCAATACCGATGCTCCTGTGTATGGCGGAAGCGACGCCGGGCCGAAAGAAGGCAGTATCTACGATGCACATCATCTGCCGTGGCACGGCAAAGGATTCTCCATCCAGCTCGACCTGCCGCCGCTCGGCGTGCTCATGCTCAAATTCCAGCGCTGATTTTACAATAAGGCACTGAGGCGCGAAGTTGTCCCCGAACCTTGGAAGGAAACTGCGTTGCGGCACAGGATTTTTCCAAACATTGGAAACATTCGTTTTTACTTTTTACGCAGAAGGATGGCCTTTGCGGACGGTGCGGTCAGGCGGCCGTTCAGCGCCAGCAGTTTGTCGTAATCTTCGGGCGGGATGATGGCGGCATTGATTTGAGCCTGTTGCAGGATGAGAATTTTTCCGCTGGACGAAAACATCCGGGTTTCCACGGTTCCGGCACCGGCGGGCAGTTCTATACGGAATGTTCCGGGAATCAGCACCGGTTCCCAGCCTTCGGGCAGGGTGATTTCATAGAGGAAGGCTCTGCAGATCGGATTTTCAATATAGAACGGGTTTTCACGGCGGCTGGCCTTGAGGTTGAGCAGATCGTCAAGACCTTCGGGCAGATTCATGTAAATGCAGTCTCCATCGTGCACGGCATAGCCGGGCAGGGTGGCCGTGAATTCCATATTTCCCGGGTAGGTGAACGAAGTCTGGAGTTCGCTGGCGGCTTCAGCGGATTGAGAGATACTGCTGAGCAGGCTCTGGTATTCGCGCCGCCGTTCCTCGGGCGTGAACTGAGCGAACTGCTGGTGGAATTTTTCAAATAATGTGCCAAAGAAAATCGATTTCCGGCTCAGCCGGATATCACCATTTTCCGAAAGGATGAGACCAAGGCGGGTTTCGATGGAATCGGGCAGTTTGCTTTGCGGAATTTCGAGCTGTCCGTCTTTCAGGTCAATGGCCGGACGTCCGTCGTGAGCCAGCGTGCCGGGTTCGGCGTATTGGCTGCTGTCGCCCAGATAAACAGTCTGATCTTTATCACCGGTGGCCGTTACGAGAACGGAGTCGAAAAATCCGCGTTGCAGCGTGGTGATTGCCGGCAGACTGGCGCTGCCGCCGCGCGGCAGGCTGGAAGAGAGGATGAAGCGGGGGTTGAGTCCGGCCGCATCAAGCAGCGCGTAGAGCAGGACAGCGCGATCCGCGGTGTTGCCGTAGCCCTCGGCCAGTACCTGGTCGGCGGGTGTAACTGCGGATAACGGCAGGGCGGAGAATCCGGGACCTGCCGGGCGGACAGCGCGGTCAACAAAGTTGCGCAGAGCGGTAATTTTTTCAGTCCGTGTTTTGAGGTGCCTGGTCAGTTCACGTGTTTTTGCTTTGGCCGCTTTATTTTGTCCGGCGGCTTTGAGCAGTGTTTTTTCAACCTGTGCCGAATAATCGGGGATGTCCCCGCAGGAGAGCAGTACGGTCGGCTGAGAGATCCACTCCGGCGGCAGGTGTTCTTCTTTTTTGACCATGTCACGGTTTTGTACGGACCATTCATGAATGACCGTTCCGTTGCCGGCCCGGGTGAACCGCCGCACGAGATGCGGGTCGGGGCTGTTGATTTCCATCTCCATTTTGTAAGGCAGCTCAATCCGGACCGTCTTGCTGACGAGCGGGTTGTGGCCGGAGAAATATTCTGCTGCGGAGAAAAAGGGAAGTCCGCGGTTGATACTAACAGTGTGGTATTCGATCGTGCTGCCGACTTCTACGCCGGGAAGGCTGGCCACCATGATTTTTCCTGCCGGATAACGCGGGGCTTCAGCAACCCATTGGGCGTCCATAACGTTGATCTCTTTTTCGGGGTCAATGTATTTCATCCTGCCGTCCGGCGAGGTAACCGTGGCTTCGACGAGCGAGATGTGTTCTTGTGCCGGATTGAAAGTAAATTTCAGGTCGGACAGCTGTTTTTTCCCGGCGTAGGTGAGCACTTTTTGGCGGACGGTGCGGTCTTCTTTCCAGTTGTATGGATCGTAGAGTGTGTACTGGACGGTTTCTTCCAGCGTGGCGAGGTCAGCCTCGGACGGAAAACCGCAGCGTTCAA
>JBAYVX010000143.1:0-5075 GCA_041674365.1 Kiritimatiellales bacterium
GAAGGATTTGATTTCGCCGGAAAAACCGGCACGGCGGAATACGGAGTTAAAGGGGAGGGCAGCAAGCATACATGGATGATTGCCTTCGCTCCGTTTGACAATCCGCAATACGCCGTCGCCATGCTCGTTGAAGATGGTGACTCCGGCGGTCAGACCGTCGGGCCGTGCATGAAAATTCTCATGGAAGGGCTTCGCGATAAATTGAAACGGGAAGGGCGGTTGGTTCAGTCAGAGTTTCCAACCATTGGAAAAAAACCGGTTCATTTTTCCAATGGTTGGAAAACCCGGTTGGAGGTACGGTCATGAGCCAAAGCCTTCGCCGTTTCGACTGGATCATGTTCAGCTCCATTGCTGTGCTGCTGATAATCAGCTGTCTCTTTATCTTCAGTGCGGGATACCGCAATGCGGATCATGCACTCAACGGACTGGCCGCCCGGCAAATCGTTTGGGCATTAATCGGTCTCGGCTGCTACGGTGCCGCTTCTGCACTGGACTACCGCAAGCTGAACAGTGTGCACTGGTGGATATATCTGACCGGACTGCTTTCACTGGTGCTGGTGCTGTTTCTCGGTATGTCCGTTTACGGAGCGCACCGCTGGTTCAGTTTCGGCGGCATCACTGTCCAACCGTCGGAATTTGCCAAACTGGCCGCCATCTTTACACTTGCCGCATGGCTGGGCGATCCGGCAACCGATGTTGACCGTCTCAGAACCTTTGTTCTGGCCTTTGTTCTGGCCGGCGTACCGTTTCTACTAATTGCGATTGAGCCCGATCTGGGCAGCGCCATGGTGCTATTGCCTATTGTTCTTTTGCTGCTTTTTTGCGCGGGGGTTCCACTGCGTCCGCTTCTGATTTTAATTGGTGCCGGTGCGGTGGTGTTGCTTGTGCTGATTGTCTGGCTGCGGTTTTTCCCCGACAGCTGTCCGATTCTAACGGACTATCAGAAAAACCGCATTTTAGTTTATTTGAATGTGAATGAAGATCCGCTCGGTGCCGGATGGAATAAGTTACAATCACAGATTGCGGTCGGGTCGGGAGGATTGTTCGGAAAGGGTTATTTAAAAGGAACGCAAAATATTCTAGGCTTTTTGCCGAGAACGGTTGCGCCGACGGATTTCATCTACTCTGTGGTGGCTGAAGAATCCGGATTTGCCGGCAGCTCGCTGCTGCTGGTTTTATATACAACGGTGGTCGTGCGCTGTCTGCGCGCCGCAATGCTTGCCCGGGATACGTTCGGGCGGTTGCTGGCAACAGGTGTCGGCATACTGATCTTCTCACATGTTTTTGTAAATATCGCGATGACCATAGGCCTCATGCCGATTACCGGTCTGCCGCTGCCGCTGATGAGTTACGGCGGAACCTTCATGGTGAGTACCATGACAGCGCTCGGACTGGTACAGAGTGTTTACCTGCGGCGTCGTATCTAATGAAAGAAAGGAGCATCTATGCTCAATATGAATGCAATTAAAGACAAACTGATGGTTGGAGGTCGGAAGAAAAAAGAAATTCTGATCAATATCGAACCGCTCGAAACACGCGTGGTCGTGTTGGATGAAGGCCGGTTGGACAACTTCCATATTGAACGGTCAGAAGAAAACCGGTTGGTCGGCAGTATTTTTAAAGGAAAAATCCAGAATCTGGAAGATGGCCTGCAGGCCGCCTTCGTCGATATCGGCATGCAGAAAAATGCCTTCATTCACTACTGGGATATGATTCCAGAAGACGCCGCGCGCCTGGAAGAGCAGGAGGGAACCCGTAGCAGCGCCCGGCGCCGTAAATTCTCACCCGGTGAAATGGCAAAGAGATTTCCGGTTGGATCTGAAATTGTCGTACAGGTCACTAAAGATGCAATCGGTACCAAAGGACCGCGCGTTACAGCCAACCTCAGCGTCCCGGGACGCTATCTCGTTATGATGCCCGGCACCGGACTCAAGGGAATTTCCAAAAAAATCGGTGATGTCAAAGAGCGCACGCGGCTCAAGAAAATACTGGCACGTCTGCCAATTCCTGAAACAATCGGCATCATCGTCCGTACGGCCGGTTCCGGCACCCGTAAAACCAGCTTTGTCCGCGACGCCCGAACCCTGATCGAAATCTGGAAAGAGATCGACAGCGGAATCCGCGAAAAACCGGCACCGTGTGTTCTCTATCAGGAACCAAATCTGGCTGAACGCGTTGTGCGTGACTACCTAACAGAAGATATTGATCGTGTATTTGTCGATGATCGCGATGCGTACGAAATGATCCGCAAAATGATTGCCAAATATTCCCGCCGCTCTCGCAACTGGGTGCAGCTATACGGCGGCGAGGAACCTATCTACGATTATTTCGAAGTTGAAAAGCAGATTGAGTCGGTTTTCCGCCGCAAAGTCTGGCTCAAATCCGGTGCCTATCTGATCTTTGACGAAACCGAAGCGCTTATCGCCGTCGACGTCAACACCGGTCGCCATAAAGGTGGAAAAACTGCCGAGGAGTCCATTCTGTCTGTGAACACGGAAGCCGCCGAGGAAGTGGCCCGTCAGTTGCGTCTGCGTAACGTCGGCGGTCTGGTCGTCATCGATTTCATCGACATGAGGAGCAAGCGCGATCAGAATGCGGTTTATAAGACTCTCAAGGATGCGCTTCGTGAAGATCGCGCCCGCACCAATGTCCTGCCAATATCTCAACTCGGACTTCTCGAAATGACCCGGCAGCGCTTTGAAGAAAGTGTTTATACGACAACCTACGTCGAGTGCGACTATTGCGCAGGCCGCGGACGGGTCAAATCAGCACTTACCATGAGCGTTGCACTTCAGCGCCGTCTGTCTGCCGCACTGCGAAAAGACCGGAAGGGGACACATTCAATGAAGATCACCGTCAATCCGGCTGTACTGGACCGCCTGCGCCGCGAAGACGAACAGACCCTTATCGAAATGGAGAAAAAATTCCAAGGCCATCTCACGTTCGTTTCTGACCCGCATCTGCATATGGAAGCATTCACCATCACGAACGAACAAACCCAGCAGGTGGTTTACTCCAGCGTCGATAGCGATAAATAATCTGTCCGCTCTTTGAAGCGTTGGACGGGGGAGGGCGCCCTTTTCGGGCGTCCTTTTTTGTAGGTTGGATGCCGCCGGTTGCACGCCTTCGACGGCATCTCGATCATGAAGTGTTCTAGAGCAGACTTCAAGTAAGGCAGAGACTTCTGGGCTCCGGCCCTCGCACTGACTTTTTTCTTCCCTCTGGTGCCCCGGCGGTAAACATCTTTTAGCGACTCTTCCACCAATAGTATTCCATCACCCCAAACACGGTAGTGGCATTGTTGATAACTAAGCACTAGGAGTTAGTTATCGACAGGAAACCCGCAAAATACCACATCTTGTGCACCCCTGTAGACATGTTTGGACATAAGATATATTATGCGACGTAATATATGTAGGACTGGAAAACAGTTTTATATGGCATGGGGTCGACGATGATTCAACGCGTGAGTTCTGACTCAGATGCGAAATACGGCCTGTGCGTTTCCAAACCTTGGAAAAATTTCAAACAAAGGTTCCAACCTTTGGAGAATAGAGCCGCGAAATTCGCGCGTTTAAGACGGGATGTAGATTTTCCTAATGACTGATCTCGGCGAATCCGGCGCGATCCAGCGGCCAGCAGACAAAGAATGCCGGACCGAGAATCTGCCGCTCATTGACCGGACCGAAATAACGTCCGTCCAGGCTCATCGTTGTGTTGTCGCCGAAGAAAAGATATTCGTCGTCAGCCACTTTAATGGAATCACCGGGTTTCTGGATCAGCACGGGATTGACAGTTGGACTGCCGAACACATAACCGTCGTAGTTGGTATTATTAAAAATTTTATCAAAGCGGGGGTCGGTCGGTTTTTTCCCGTTCACCAGAAGATACGGCGGGTCGAGTGAAATGGTTTCGTCGGGCAGGCCAACCATGCGCTTGATATAATAGGCGTCTTTTCGAACCTGCGGATGTTTCAGTTCCCTGGTATCAAATACCGTGATATCCCCTCGCTTCGGACGGATAAAATTGTATTTGATGCGGTTGACGAGAATGTAGTCGCCGCTTTTTATAATGTCATCCGCCAGAATATCTCCTTTGTTAATTCTCTTCCCGATTAACGAAATCAACCGTTCACGGTTTTCAAGAAGCATCTTGTCAGAAATGCGATGTGGAACATTATCGATGTACAGAACATGAGTTGACGGAGTCTGGCTCGTTTGCAAATCAATTTCCTGAAATCCATTTAATGATTGTTTTATCCGTAAATAGCCGCTGATCTTTGCACGAACCGTTTGACGGCGCTCCCCGAAAAGAACCATGTTGGCAACCATTGCCAGCGGATTGTCGGACTTGATGGTTGGTTCATCTCGAACCGTAATTCCGTACAGTGTGGGCTGCATGGAGCCGGTCGGAATTTTGAATGGCTGGAAAAAGTAGGCGCGAATCGCCATGGCGGCGGCGACAGCCACAAACAGAACTTCAATATTCTCACGAATCTTGGCATGTTTTTTCGGCGGAGCCACTTTTCCGCAGGCTTTGATAACCGCTGTACCGGCGGTTTCCATAAGTTCCCCTGCCCCGCCTTTACGCACTTCGCGGGCTTCAGCTTCCAGCTGCTCCAACTGCTGGAGCTTTTCTGGGTCGGCGATATCTTCATGCATGTGCCGGACGTGTTTAGCGTAGTGCAGGACTTCTTTGAGTTCTTTGCGCGCTTTGCGGACTTTAAAAAATTTCATATGGACCTTTCGTACGGGTCGCTTGCAAGCGCCCCCTACTCCTGTTTTGTTTTAAGCACGGCGATGAAGGCTTCCTGAGGAATGTTCACTTTACCGATGCTCTTCATTTTCTTTTTGCCCTCTTTTTGTCGTTCGAGCAGTTTGCGTTTACGCGAAATATCACCGCCGTAGCATTTGGCGGTCACATCTTTTCGATAGGCCTGAATGGTTTCGCGGGCGATGATTTTTCCGCCAAGCGCCGCCTGAATGGCAACGGTAAACGCCTGCTTTGGAATCACATCCTTGAGGGATGCACACATCTGGCGTCCGCGCGGAATCGCTTTGGAGCGATGAACAATC
>JBAYVX010000144.1:0-5016 GCA_041674365.1 Kiritimatiellales bacterium
AGATCGATATTGATGTTTTTAAACCCGGCTGCGCGCGCCAGACGGAAAGCGGCTTCCGCTTCGTTCGCCGAGTGAATCCGCCCCAACGTTTCCAAGCATTGGAACTTAAACGACTGCACGCCGAGCGAAAGACGGTTCACGCCGTTTCGCTTAAGCAGCGAAAACCGTTCGGTGTCCACGGTTCCAGGATTGGCCTCGCAGGAAAATTCCGCCGGGTGGAATTTTCCAACCATTGGAAAGAATTTTTCCAAGCATTGGAACATCAGAACAAAGTGCTGAAGGCACTTCTGCTCAATCAGTCGTTCGTGGCGGGAGTCGGCAATATTTATGCCGACGAAGCGCTTTTTGAGGCGCGGCTCGATCCGCGCCGCAAATCCTTGTCGCTTTCAGAGGATGAAGTTTCCAAACTTTGGAAAGCGGTGCGCCGCGTGATTGAAGCCGGTGTGCGTAACGGCGGTACGTCGCTCGGTGACGGGCAGGGCAACTATGTCGATCTCAACGGCGAAGCAGGCGGCCACCGCAAAAAAGTCAAAGTGTACGGCCGTGCCGGCCAGCCGTGCGTCGTCTGCAAAAAGCCGCTGCATAAAACCCTGATCGTCCAGCGCACCACTGTCTTCTGCGCGCACTGCCAGAAGTAATGGCCGCGAAGGATCGCAAAGAGCACAAAAAAGAGACCTCCGAAGAAGTCTCTTTGCGATCTCTGTGATCTTTTGCGGCGATTCTTTTATGCGTCGCCGAGCTGCCAGCGGGTGTAGCGTTTGATGGTGACGGTGTCACCGATCTCTTTGCTTTTTGCTTCGAGCAGCTGGGTGATGCTGATTTTGTCTTCTTTGACGAACGGCTGTTCGAGCAGGCATATCTGTGAGTAGAACTTGTTGAGTTTACCCTTCAGGATGCCTTCAACAATGTTAGCCGGTTTGCCTTCGACCTGTTTGAGGAAGAGGGCTTTTTCGTCTTCTACGAGCTGAGCCGGAACGCCGGAGCGATCCAATGAAGCCGGACGGGCTGCCGCAATCTGCAGGCAGATGTCGAGAGCCAGTTCTTTGTAAACGGCGTTGTTCAGTGTGTCGGCCTTGGTGAACGCGAGTTCAGCCAAAACACCGCAGGTTCCGCCCATGTGGATGTAGCTGGCGACTGCGCCGGTGCCGGAGACGGTGAATTTTTCGCTCTTGCGCAGAACGATGTTTTCGCCGATTTCAGCGACCTTGGCGACGATGTCGGCTTTGAACGCTTCGGCCGGTTTGCCGGTGCAGTCCATGGCTTTGTCAGTTATTTCGACCACGAATTTCCGGAAGATTTCGTTGCGGGTGACAAAGTCGGTTTCGCAGTTAACTTCGATCATGACGCCGGTTTTGCCGTCGTCGGAAACTTTGGCGGAGATTTTTCCGTTCTTGGCGACGCGATCCGCTTTTTTGGCGGCGACGGCCATGCCGCGTTCGCGCAGCAGTTTGAAAGCTTTTTCTTTGTCGCCTTCAGCTTCCTGAAGAGCGCGTTTGCACTCCATCATGCTGACGTTGGTGGCGTCGCGAAGTTCTTTAACCATGCTTGCTGTAATTTCAGCCATTGTTCTGTCCTCTCTATTAAAAATTACTCAGCTTTGGCTTCTTCCGCCGGGGTTTCTTCTGCAACCGGAGCGGCTTCTTCGGCAACAGGAGGCTCTACCGCGGCTGCTTCTTCTCTGGCTTTGAATTCGGCTTTTTCAGCAGCCTTTTTCTTTTCCTTTTCGGCGGCGGCTTTTTCTTTTTTCAGTTTGTCGAGCACCTTGGCGCGTTTCTTTTTCTCTTCGTCTTCTTTGGCTTTGCGCTCTTCACGGGCGGCTTCGGCAACTTTGCGTTCGGCTTCCTGCTCGTCTTTGCGGCGCTTGTCTTCAGCGGCTTTGGCTTTGACATAGGCGTTGTGTGCGTCGGCGATGGTGCCGCCGAGAATTTCGGCAATGAGAGTGAGTGAGCGGATGGAGTCATCGTTGCCGGGGATCGGATAGTCAACGCTGTCCGGATCGGCGTTGGTGTCAACCAGTGCGACAACCGGGATGCCCAAACGCTGCGCTTCGGCAATGGCCAGTTTTTCGCGGCAGATATCCACGACGAGCATTGCGCCCGGCAGGGAGGTCATATCTTTGATTCCGGTCAGGTTGCGTTCGAGTTTGGTGAGTTCACGACGCAGAACGGACTGTTCCTGTTTGGGATAGGCTTTGAGTTTGGTTTCATCGCCGAAGATCGTCTGGATCTCTTCCATGCGCTTGACGCTCTGGCGGACGGTCTGGTTATTGGTGAGCATTCCGCCGAGCCAGCGGTAGATCACGTAAGGCTGACCGGCTTTTTCAGCGGCTTCCTGAAACACGGTGCGGGCCTGTTTCTTGGTGCCGACAAACAGCACTTTGCGGCCGTTGCCTACAACACTGCTCAGAAATTCCTGTGCCAGCTTGATCTGTACGAGGGTTTTCTGAAGGTCGATGACGTAAATCCCGCCTTTCGCGCCGTGAATGAAGCGCTTCATTTTGGGATTCCAGCGTTTGGTCTGATGACCGAAGTGAAGACCTGCGTCGAGCAGTTCCTGAATGGTTACTGTCTTTTCTGACATAACGAGCCCCTTTCTCTAGTTCATTTTGAACAATCCGCTTTGGCTTTCCGGGGGCAACCGGAACAGCACTCGCTTCAGCCCCGCACATGCGGAAGCTATTAAGGGGGCGGTTATACGCATCGAAACCCGCCCTGGCAAGCAGATAGAGAATGGAATATTGGATTTGTGGAATGATGGATTGCTGGAATAACCTCAATACTCTAATCGATCCTTCACTTCATTAATCCGTTCCCGGTTATTTTTCACCGGCGAGAACTTCCGCGATATTAAATGCATGGTCTTTGATGCGGCGGTAGGCGCTGAGCATGTCGGGCAGAATCAGACTGACCAGCGGGGATATTTTTCCGGCGGCAAGCCGTTCCAGATGGCGGGAGCGGAATTCCTTTGCCATGGCGGTCAGTTCGTCGCTGCGGGTGACGGCCTCGCTGTGGATGTCGGCACGGGAGGAGAGAGCGCCAGCGATGAAGTCGAGATATTTGGTGGTTCGGTCATGCAGATGGAGTAACTCCTCTTGACCTTCCGGGCTGGGTACCAGTTTGTTGTTCCGCAGCTTGATCTGCATCTTGAGGATTCCCGCGATGTAGTCGCTGATGGATTCATATTCATCCGCCATGCGTACCTGCCAGCGGGCTTCATTAACGACCTCATGCGTGACATTGCCGGAGAGCAGGCCGCCGAGGAATTCGGTGATTTCCTTTTGCACGTTGTCGAGAATTTCCTCGCGGTGGAAAATCCGCCGGTTGAGTTCCTCATCAGACTTTTCAGTAAACAGGGTGCTTCGAAGCTGCCCCATCATTTTTTTGACGCTGTCGGCCATGAACAGCAGTTCGTGACGCGACTGCTCAAGACCCAGCGACGGTGTGTCGAGCATGCGGACATCGAGATACGTCAGGTGCGGAATTTCGTCGGCGACAGAATCGGGCATCCAGCGGGTCAGCAGGTTGGCAATGATGCGGGTGAAGGGAAGAAACAGAACAACCAGCAGGATATTAAAGGTGGTGTGTGCGATGGCAATCCCCTTGACGATGGTCAGATATTTCAGGTCGCCATCCACCATGACGGAGAAATCCGGGTCGAGTACCAGCATTTTGCGGATCAGTGCGATATAGATCGGGAAGCAGGCTGTGGTCAGAATAACGCCGATGACTTTGATGAGGATATGGGCGTAGGCCACGCGTTTTGCGGCGCGCACCGTACCGATTGAGGCGAGAAATGCTGTGATGGTTGTTCCGATGTTTTGTCCCAGCACCAGTGCGACGGAGGTTTCAAAATTAATGACCCCGGCGCTTGCCAGCCCCATCGTGATCCCGACGGTGGCTGAAGAGGATTGGACAATTGCCGTAATTCCGGCGCCGGCCAGTGCGCATTTTAGGACGCCCCAGTAGGTGTCAGGCGTGAACTTAGAGAACCACGCTATAAATTCCGGCATATCGCGGAGTGGGCGGAAGCCTTCTTTCATGAGTTCCAGCCCGAAGAAGACCATGCCGAGTCCCATGATCAGTAAAGCGGTGCTGCGGGTTTTATCGTTTTTGCTGAAGAGAAAAAAGAAAGCGGCAAAGCCGAGCAGAGGCAGGCCGTATTTGCCGACTTCCAGCACCAGAATCCACCCGGTGATCGTCGTGCCGATATCTGCGCCAAGAATGACGCCAATGGCCTGCGCGAGTGTCATCAGTCCGGCATTGGCAAAGCCGACCAGCATAACGGTGGTAACGGAACTGGACTGAATCAGGCAGGTGACGAGAAACCCGATGATGCAGGCGGTGAACCGGTTGCCGGTGACCGCGCCGATCATGGCGCGCAACCGGTTGCCGGCGGCGGCCTGCATCCCTTCGGACATGTTTTTCATTCCGAGCAGGAAAAGCCCTAAGCTTCCGCCCACTTGCAGAATAATTTCCATCGGCAATGATGTTCCCATCCGCACTCCTTGTTCGCCTTCGTGACGGCAATATTGCGCGGACTATAGGCAAGATTGCGCGGCGGTGGAATCGTTTTTTCCAATCTTTGGAAAAAAATGACCGGACGTTCCAAACCTTGGAAAAATCCGGCATTGGCGGTATAGCTTTTTGGAGTGCGCAGGCTTGCCTGCGCTTTGTTTTCCAAAGCTTGCTTCGGAGGCAGCAAAAGCGGCAGCGAGCTGCCGCAGTCCATATTTTTTATTTTTCGCCGGCGGCGACTTCGGCGATGTTGAGCGTATGGTCTTTCATGCGGCGGTAGCTGTTGAGCATGTCAGTATAGACCAGGCTGCTCAATGCCGTCACTTTGCCTTCCGACAACCGGTCCAGATGACGCTGACGGTAGTCTTTCATGATATGTGTAATTTCCGCACTGACCGGTAACAGCGGCATGGCCGCTTTGGGGTCTTCGAGACGCACGGCGGCATTGACCTTTTTCACATAATCGAGCACGCGCCGGTTGAGGTCTTTGAATTCCTCAATC
>JBAYVX010000145.1:0-4993 GCA_041674365.1 Kiritimatiellales bacterium
CAAACAAGCATCAGTTTAGCAAGCACGTCATCAGGTGTTTCGGTAACGGTCTCATAGCAGATTTTCGGAATAACCAGCGTATGTCCTTTGATAATCGGGCCGATATCCATAAAAGCCAGCGTATCGTCATCTTCATAAACGATACTCGCCGGAATTTCGCGGTTGATAATTTTTTCAAAAATATTCATAGGCGCAGTGTAGCGGTACTCTGAGATTTTTGCCACTCCCCTTTGGGTCGTTTCTTTTTGAAATACAAAAAGCACTTTCGGAATACCTCAGGTCCAATCCTTTGGAAAAATTTTCCGCCTATGGAAAAATTGCCCCCGGCGATTCGAGCCTTTCTTCTGCCCCGCGGTTAATTCTCTCCTGTCATTGCCTTTATGCCGTCTTCTAAGTACATTTCCCGGCATGAAAATACTTGGAATCATTCTTGCTGTTCTGCTGGTTATTGTTGCTTTGCTGGGCGTCGGGTTGCAGATATTTCTGACGAAAGGACTCACTACCGCGCTGAATCAGGGTGTCTTTCCCGTCGTTAAATCGATGTACGGCCTCGATATGAGCATCACCAACGCCTCGGTCAATCTGTTCAAAGGCACCGCCGAACTCGACAGCTTCGCCGTCCGCAACCTCAAGGGCTATACCGAGCCGACTCTGCTCACGTTTGACAAATGCCGCCTCAACCTTGATATGCTCTCCCTGCTTAAACGCGACCCGGTGATCATTAAGCTGTTCGAAGCCGAAGGCGCAACATTGGTTGTCGAACAGAATAAAGAACGTCAAATCAATGTCTGGCAACTGGCCGAAGCTCTGAAACCGGTGGAAAGCATCGAGACTCCAGTTCCGCAGCAAAAACCGGCTCCTCAACAAACCTCCGTTCCACAGACGGCACCTTCCGCCGAACCTGCTGCCCCACCAACCCCTAAACCGATCCCGGTGCAGATCCGGCGCATCGCCATCAATGTGCTGGTTAAAGGTGTCGGCCTTGAGTGGGTTGGAAACATCGACCTGCACCTGCGCCTGACCGGTAGCGACCTCTTCACAGTTCCCGCCGCAGGCCAGCCGAGCAGCCTGCTTGTTCTGCGCGGTTCGCTGGCGCATAAACAGGATTCCTTTGTAACCGACCTTAACGCCATTCTCGAACCGCTCACCGACCCGCGGAATCCAAGCTTCAACGCAACTGGAAGTATTCTCGATATCGACGCCGGATTCCTCGGCAACCTGCTTAAGAAAAACAACATGCAAAGCAGCTCGTTCTCCATCAAACCCTCCATCACCTGCACCAAAGGTCAGCTCAAGGGCTCACGAATCGATCTGGTGCTGAACAATCTTAAAATTTTCGATGTAGAAATCGGTAACACCGTTCTGCCCATTCCGCTTTATGACCGCATTGAAAGCCCGCACTTCGGCTTAACGGAAGCTCTTAATAAGCTATTTACCGAGTATTCTGAAAAAATCGGCAAAGCCGTTCTTCAGCGTGAACTTCAGAAACGGCTTGGCACCGGCACCAACACCACGCCGCGCGATATGCTCATCAGCGGACTCACCAACAACGTCGAAGAACTTCAAGAAAGCCCCGCCCTGCAACAGCTGATTGAACAGATTGCACCCGGAACACAGGCAACCAATGCGGCTGTCACGAACCAATCGCTAGGTGAAGCCGTCGGAAATGCACTGTCCGAGCAGCTCGGTAAAAGCGTCAAAGAACTTGAAGGCAACGAAGCCGTCAAAGAATCACTCAAAAACCTTGGAAAAAGCCTCTTTGGAAATTAAACATCATGATGACTGTTATTTTTCTCACACTCGTTTCCTACCTGATCGGTTCCGTCCCGTTTGGACTGTTGATTTCAAAAACACAGGGAAAAGACATTCGTAAGCTGGGCAGCGGAAATATCGGCGCAACCAACGTGCTGCGCTGCCTCGGCAAACCGCTCGGCATCACTTGCTTTGTTCTGGATGTCCTTAAAGGGTTTTTACCCGCCTTCTTTTTTCCAATGTTTGGAAACGGCGGAGCAGACATCGGCATCCTTTTCGGCGCAGCATCGATTCTCGGCCACAACTTTCCAGTCTTCCTGAAATTCAAAGGTGGTAAAGGGGTTGCCACCAGTGCAGGTGTGCTGCTCGGTGTCGCGCCGCTCGCCGTCGTTATCGGCCTGCTCACATGGGGAATTGTTTTCTATGCAACGGGCTATGTCTCGCTCGGCTCTATCATCGCCGCAGTCATCGTTATCATTACCGGATGGACTGTCGGCTACGGATCCGCGGTTGCCACCGCCCTCACCCTGCTCGGCGCGCTGACGATCTGGCGCCACCGTTCCAACATCCAGCGCCTCCGGAACGGAACAGAAAATAAATTTCAACGAAAGTCGAAATTATGAAATGCTTCGTTGTCGGAAACGGCGGATGGGGAACGGCGCTGGGAATAACGTTGGCCGGAAACGGGCACGACGTTACCATCTGGAGCCCGTTCGAAGAAGAGGTTCAGGCAATCCGCAGCGCAGGCGAAAACACCGTCTATCTGCCGGGCGTAAAAATTCCGTCCGCCATTCAATGGACATCCAACCCCGCTGACGCTAAAGAAGCGGCCTTGATTGTCATCGTCGTTCCGTCGCGCTTTGTCCGCTCTTCGCTCGAAATCTTTAAACCATTCCTGCGCGCCGACGCGCTGATCGTCAGCGCCACCAAAGGGCTCGACGAAAAAACGCATCACCGCATGAGCGAAACGGCGCTCGATGTACTTGGCCGCGACATCGCCGTTCTCTCCGGTCCGTCCCACGCTGAAGAAGTCGCGCGCGGCGTGCCGACTGCCGTAACCGTCGCCGGAAAAAATTTCCAAATACTGGAAACGATCCAGACCGCCTTCAGTGGAAAAACCTTCCGCGTTTACACCTCGGACGATGTCATCGGCGTAGAGCTGGGAGGAACGCTCAAAAACATTATCGCCGTCGCCGCCGGAATTCTCGACGGCATCGGGCTCGGCGATAATTCCAAAGCGGCGCTGATGACGCGCGGCCTTGCTGAAATTACCCGCCTCGGTGTCGCGCTCGGCGCGAAGCCCGAAACCTTTTCCGGACTCAGCGGGATCGGCGACCTGATCGTCACCTGCGGAAGCCGTCACAGCCGCAACCGCGCCGTCGGCGAACGGCTCGGCAAAGGCGAAAGCCTCAAAGCAATCATGGGCAGCATGAAACAGGTCGCTGAAGGCATTTGGAACGCCAAAACCGCGCGCGATCTCGCCCGCGAGCACAGCATCGAAATGCCGATCACCGAAGAGGTTTGTGCGATTGTTGAAGACGGCAAAGATCCGCGCCAAGCGCTCAAAGACCTCATGAGCCGCAATCCCAAAGCAGAATAATTTGAAACCGCAAAAGAACGCAGAGAACACAAAGGTGGGGCACGACCTCCGGGCGTGCTTTGGGTTTTGCGCAACCTGCGGAACGGTTCATTTGCTGGGCGAAGGCAACAGCCGCCGGTATGCGCTGGAGCTGATGGAGCAGCTCGACACGTTTAAACGTATCGACAACGGAACCGATCTGAAGTTTTCGACTGATGTGCTTTTCGGCGAAGCGCGCGGACACATGTTCGGCGTGCTCGAGTGCGAAGATGCTCACGGAAACACGATCATCCTGAAAGCCTTCTCCGGACAGTACAACGGCGAGTGGCTCGTCGATGGATGGGTTCCGCCAATCATTGATGTGGACGACTTCGATCGACTGGTTGATCCGATCGATCGTGGAATCAAACAGCTCGACCGGCAGATCGCGGAAGACAAAGATCCGGAGCTGGTTCGTCGGCGCAAAGCCCTCTCGCAGGAACTGATGAAACAGCTCCATGCGCTCTATCAGCTCACCAACTTTCGCGGTGAAACCCGTCCGCTGACTGAAGTATTTACCGGCGGCATTCCGACCGGCGCGGGCGACTGCTGCGCGCCGAAGCTGCTCAACTATGCGGCGAAAAACGGATTGCGTCCTGTTGGTCTCAGCGAGTTTTACTGGGGAAAAGAAAACCGCTCCGGCACACGGCACCACAAACAGTTTTATCCGGCCTGCGTTGAAAAATGTCAGCCCATCCTCGGCTTTCTATTGTGTGGACTTTCTATAGAAGGCAACAAAGGAAACCAAGTCAGCACTCCTTCGTTCACTTCGTTTCCTTCTGTAAAAATAATTTATGACGATTCGGATCTGGTTGTAATCAACAAACCTTCGGGATTGTTGTCGGTGCCGGGCAAGGGCGAAGAAAATCAGGACTGCGTAACCGCGCGGATTAAACAGCTTTATCCCAACTGCATCGCACAGCCCGCCGTGCACCGGCTCGATATGGATACTTCCGGCCTGATGGTGCTCGCATTGACCGCCGACACGCAGCGCGAGCTGTCACGCCGGTTTCACGATCGCGAAACGGGAAAGCGTTACATCGCCCTGCTCGATGGCGAACTGAAAGACGATGAAGGAACGATCGAGCTTCCCTTCCGCCTCGATGTGGATAACCGTCCATTCCAGATTTACGATCCAATAAACGGAAAAGTTGGAATCACACATTGGAAAAAACTGTCGGTTGAAAACGGGAAAACCCGCGTTGAGTTTTTTCCAATCACTGGAAGAACCCACCAGCTACGCGTGCACTCCGCATCGGAACACGGGCTCGGACTTCCAATCCTTGGAGACCGCCTCTACGGTTCCGGCACCGCGCCGGGCCAGTTAAAGCTCCACGCCTCCTACCTGAGCTTCACTCATCCAAGCCTTGGAAAAAAACTGGAGTTCCGCTCCGCACCGGATTTTTGATTCACCGCGAAAGATCACAAGGAACTCAAAGAAATACGTCGGAGATCAATCAATGTATTTCCAGAGTTCCCCTTTGCGGTCTCTGCGCTCTTTTGCGGTTAATTATTCTATCTTCGCGGTTCCATTTTCGGGCGGGTTCGGTAGACTGCGCCGATTATGAAAATCAATCTTTTCAAAGCATGGCGGCCCGCCGCAGGTCTGGCGGAAAAAATTGC
>JBAYVX010000146.1:0-4958 GCA_041674365.1 Kiritimatiellales bacterium
CCGTCTGCCGGTACCGTTCTTTTCCATGATTACGTCGTGCATGCCGCCGCGCACAGCGGCCAGTGCGGCTTCTGACCAGTTCATTTTTCCAATGCGGTTTCCTTCACTGAAAACATACTCATCTACCGCCGGTTCGCGATAGGCCTGCACCAATCGGGGACGGTAGAGATACCCGCCGTTGGCAATGGTTGCGGTGACCATGGCCATTTGAATCGGTGTGACTGCCACATATCCTTGCCCGATGGCGAGGTTACAGGTGTCGCCATCCGACCATCCGGTCCGGTTATCCTTCCGCCATTTTTCATCCGGCACAATGCCGCTTTGTTCAAAATCCACTTCGACACCGGTTTTCCGGCCCAGCCCCGCCGCCAGCGCCTGTTGAAGGATTGGCTCTGGACCGCAGGCCAATGCGGTTTTAAAGAAATAGACATTCGCGGAGAATTTCAGTGCCTCGCGCATATCGACCTCGCCGTGGCCGGTCGTATGCACGACACGCTGTCCGATGCGGAAGATGGACGGACTGTCGTAAACCGTATGCACGGCTTCCGGATCGACCGTGGCGGCCGCCAATCCGACCAGCGGCTTAAACGTGCTTCCCGGAGGATAAACCCCGGCGACCGCACGGTTCAACAGCGGCTTGGCAGGATCTCCGCTGAGGATTTTCCAATCCTTGGAAGTGATGTACGGCACGAACCGGTTTGCATCAAAGCCCGGCGTGCTGAGCATCGCCAGCACATCACCGTTATTCGGATCAAGCACCACCACTGCACCGCGATGATCACCGATTGCCTTCTGTGCCAGCAGCTGCACTTCCATATCCAGCGTCAACCGCAGATCACCGCCCGGTTTCGGTGCGCGGTGCGCCAGTTCGCCGTGCCGGTAACCGGAGACATCGATTTGCACCAGCCTGCCGCCGGCCTCTCCCCGCAGAAACGGATCGAACAGTTTTTCAAGACCGGAACGCCCGGTCATTTCGGGCAGATAATAAGAATACTTTTCTTCTTCATTTATCGCGTCGGGATCGGCGCGGCCAACGTAACCGAGCAGATGTGAAGTGTATGGACTGTACGGATAAATACGTGTGGCTTGTGTATAAATATCCACACCCGGAATGTTGCAACCCAGTTCTGCCAACCGCGCCATTGCCTGCGGGCTGATATCATTCCAAAGCACCAGCGGCAGAGGCAGGCGAAGGCGGATGTGTTTCCAGATGGCGTCGCGATCAACCTGTGGCTCCAGTCCGGTAACCTCGGCGACCTGCCCGATCACGTCCATGGCGCGGTCGATGGTTCGCGACCACGGTCCGGCGCGACGCACATCCTCCAGAAAAAGCGCAATGGAATACACCGGCCGGTTATCGGCCAGACAGAGTCCGTTGCGGTCATAGATTTTACCGCGGATGCCCGGCACGCGCACGCGGCGCAGGCTCTGAATCTGCTGGCGGCTTTCAAACTGCGAAACTTTAGCAATTTGCAACCGCCAGAGCGCCGCTTCCAGCACCAGAAAAGCCAGCACCATTCCGCCCATCAGCAGATAGATGCGCGGTGTATAAAAGCGATCTGTACGGCGGATACGCATCAGGTAAGCCGCCTCCGGCTGCGCAACGTCAGATGCCGCAAATGCAGAACAGTTAAGGCAATCAGCGGAACAACGACTGCACCTGCAATTATCCCGCCCACTAGTCGCAGCGCCAGCAAACCGGGAGGAACCGGACGCAATCCGCACAGCGAAAAGACCACTGCATAATAAAAGGTTTCGAAAATTCCGGCGACGGCGCCGAGCACGATATACGTGGCGGGCAGATCGCCGAATATTTCATCGCGGATCCAGTTGATTACCGTTGCCAGCGCAATAAAAAACGGAATCGACAGTCCCAGCGGCGCTGGACAGAACGCATCATGCAGTAGTCCGGCCAGTACAGCGGCATACAGCACTCGTTTGTAATCGGCATGCAAGGCAATGCAGATAACCAAGCCGGTCAGAAACGGCATCTCCAGCCCGCCGAACGCACCCCACGGTTTCAGAACCGTCTGTAGCATTGCTCCGCCCGCCAGCAGCAGTGTAATGAAGCGCCGGCTCATTCTTCGGCCTCCGTATTTTCCCGTTCGCTACTGACAAATACTACGTCCATCAGTTCCGTTACGGCTTTGGGGATAATGTCCGCATATTGGTAAAGTCCGGCCTCTTCTGTTCCGACGCTTTCGATGTAACCAATCAAAACATCTTTTGGGAAAACACCGCCGAGTCCCGATGTTACCACGGCATCGCCGGTATGTACCGGAGCGTCTTTGTGAATGAACTGCATGCGGGCAACGGGATAACCCTGTGCGTTTACACCGCGGCCGGTCACCAGACCAAACGAACCGGTACGGCTTACGCGGGCGGAAACCTTGCAGGACGGATCCGACAGCAGCAAAACTTCGGCGGTGAAGGCCGATACTTCATCGGTTCGTCCGACCAATCCATCGGGCGAAATAACCGCACGGTTGGCGTCGACTCCATCCGCCCTGCCCTTGTCCAGCCGCAGGCTCTGCCACCAGCCGCTGATTGTGCGGGCGGTGACCTGACAGGAAATAAGCGTATGCTTTTGACGGTTGTAGAAGTCGAGCTGGTTCTGCAGATGACGGTTTTCCTGCTCGAGATTTTCCCGTTCAACCAGCTGTGCCTGCAGATAGATGACTTCCTCAGAAAGGCGACTGTTTTTCTCCAGCAGTCCGCCGAAGCCGCGAACGGCATCAACGCCTTCTTTAAGGCTCTGGCCGGTTTTGATGAAAATCCGTTGTACCGGCGTGAGGGTGTCTTTAAAAACCCCTTTGATGCGGGCGGTGCAACCGCCCGGTAAATTGAAAAGCAGCATCAGTGCAATCACTGCCGCCACCCATTTAAAAAAACTTTTCTTTACAACCATAGACCCGTTCCGGAACTTATTCAGAACCCGGAGGGACGAAAAAACAGGAATTCGCGCATTTAACGGGCGCGGGCTTCAGAGAGTTTACGCAGGAAGTTGATTTCGTGCAGCACTACGCCGGTACCCTCGGCGACCGCGCTAAGCGGATCGTCGGCGATATGCACCGGCAACCCGGTGTTATCTGCAATGAGTTTGTCCAGTCCGCGCAGCAACGCACCCCCGCCAGCCAACACCATGCCTCGATCCACAAGGTCAGCGGACAGTTCCGGCGGACAGCGATCGAGCGTCACACGTACCGCCTCAACAATACCGGAAACCGGATCTTTCAGTGCACCGCGGACTTCTTCTGAACTGATTGTCAGCGTTTTCGGAAGGCCGGCGACCTGATCGCGGCCTTTTACTTCCATTGTTGTCTCTTCGCCAACCAGCATAGCCGAACCGATTGAAATCTTTATGTCCTCTGCGGTTCGTTCACCGATGAGCAGATTATATTCCCGTTTTAGATACTGGATGATCGCCTCATCCATGTCGTCCCCCCCGATACGCACGCTGCGACTGAAGACTATACCGGCCAAAGAGATCAGCGCGACTTCTGTTGTACCGCCACCGATATCTACAATCATATTGCCGGCCGGTTCCTGAACCGGCAGCCCCACACCGATCGCAGCAGCCATCGGTTCTTCAATTAAAAAAACATCCCGTGCGCCGGCATGGACTGCGGAGTCCTTGACAGCGCGTTTTTCCACTTCTGTGATGCCGCTCGGAACGGCCACGACCACGCGCGGACGCACCATTCTGCGGCGATTATGTACCTTCTGGATGAAATACCTCAGCATCGCTTCGGTAATTTCAAAATCGGCAATGACACCGCCTTTCATCGGACGGATGGCGACGATGCTGCCCGGTGTGCGGCCCAGCATGCGCTTGGCTTCGTCTCCGACAGCGAGAACACGGTTCGTACCGGCCTGTACGGCCACCACCGAAGGCTCGCGCAAAACGATACCGCGGTCGCGGACATAGACGAGCGTGTTGGCGGTTCCGAGGTCGATGCCGATGTCGCTGGAGAAAAGACCCATCAGACGGTTTAACATAGCGTTAATTCCTGTTTTGATTCAAAAACGGTTAAATCTCATTAAGTGCTTCATAATTGCCTGTTTAAACAAAACCGGTCAAGCCGAAAGCAATGAATATTCATATTCCGTCAGGTTTTTTCCAAACATTGGAATTTTATCGGATTGGTGGAGCGGTCAGCCTCTTTTTTCCGGAGCTCCCGGCCGGAATAAGCCCGCGTTGCACGGCCTCTTCTGCGAAGCGGCCCTGCCACGGCGGAGAATAATTTAGGCCCATCAAGTCAAGGTCTTCCAGCGAACGGTAGTCACGCGTCACGCAGAACGGGTCGGGCGTCGGATCCATTCCGAAACTGAACGCTGCTGCCCGCATAATCATCCGCTCCATGCGCCGGGCGAATTTCTCCGCATCATCCGTATAAAGCGGCAGAGAATTCACGATGGCAATTCCCCGATTAGAATAAACCACCAAGTGTTTTTGCTCATCGTTAAATCCCGCCAGCACAATCAGCGTCACATCGGCATCTGTTTTCACGCGTTCAGACGCTTTTTCCAAGGTTTGGAAATTTTTCTTCCCCGCCAGTTTCGGTTTTTCCAATGTTCGGACAGGAACGTGCAGCTCCTGCTCTGCAAAACTCCGCAGGCGTTCCAGCAACGGCGCATCCACGGCGGCGGCGTTGACAATCGTAATTGTTTTTTCCTGCGGTGCTTGTTGCGAGCATCCTCCGGTCAAGAGAAACAAACTTATTGTTAAAAGTGCGACAACCCGCATAAAAAACTCCTTTTATCTAAAAAACATGGCTAGTATCCTGCCGTTTTCTAGCCACACATTACAAATCTGTTTTATGCCAGCTTTCAAATATATCGCGCGAAGCGCCGACGGCAAACGGGTGGACGGCACACTTGAGGCCGCCGACCGGCGTGCCGCGCTGCAAATGCTCCAGCAAGCCGGTCACACCCCTCTTTCCATCGACCAAACGACC
>JBAYVX010000147.1:0-4904 GCA_041674365.1 Kiritimatiellales bacterium
GCGGGCATCACCGCCATTGTAAACCGGCTAAAGCCGGAACAATGGCGCGACAGTCACGGCGCTTGCGATAACCCCAGCAAGCCCCGCGCCATCGCTAGCCCGTGCCCACCTGTCAAAGCGCCGAAGGCATAAAACCGCCATCGGCTTACCGCTCTTGCCAAGTTGGGCATCTGTGGCGGTTCTTAACATAACGGCGTCTTATGCAAAGCGTAAACGCCGGGCATGAAGCCGCCCGCCCTTCGGGTTCGCATAAGAGGCGATTATGTCTTGCGCCCTGCGGGTAAAATCCGCCACACGGCAACCCCATCACCCCTTTTATCCCCGGCGGGGAAAGGCAGCAAAACGGGGCTGGTGAATCGTCGCCCCTTCGCTTTTTGCTGCGTGGTCGCGGTGCGAGTGAGATTTTTATTGATTTCTCACTGGCTCACCAAGTGAGCCTTCCGTGATGGATAATGCAGCAATGCACCTGCCTTTCTCCCCATGCCATTCGGATGGGGTTATGATGCAGGTCAACAGGATGCACCGGCACACATCAAATTTTTGAAGGAAACACCCAATGCGCGTGGAAAAAGGGACGGATTTTGTAGAAATCACTGATGGCTTGTCTGTCGATCAAAACGGTGGCGAAGTGTGGTTTATCAGCAGTAGCCTTGATCCGCATGTGCTACCTGACCAATTTCATGCCCAAGTTCAAAAAACAGATACGGAAGGCTATCAAAAACTCGAAGAGGCGGTATTGAGTTGGGCGAGGCGCAATGAATATGCCGTTATAACAAACCCTAGTGCTTGATCCTTTACCATTCCTTTATAACAAGAAATCAGAAAAACCATGGCCAAAGCAGCAAAAGAATTCAAAGACGAACCGCTGGAAAAACAGCTCTGGAAAACCGCCGACAAGCTGCGCAAGAACATCGACGCTGCCGAGTACAAGCATGTCGTGCTGGGCCTGATCTTCCTCAAATACATCTCCGATTCCTTCGAGGAAATGTTCGCTAGGCTCCAGGCGGGCGAAGGCGAATATGCCGGTGCCGACCCCGAGGACAAGGACGAATACAAGGCCGAAAACATCTTCTTCGTGCCGCCGGAAGCGCGCTGGTCGTTCCTGCTCGCCAAGGCCACCCAGCCCGGCATCGGCGGCTTTGTCGATGCCGCGATGGACGCCATTGAAAAGGAAAATCCCTCGCTCAAGGGCGTGCTGCCCAAGGTGTTTGCGCGGCAAAACCTCGACCCTACCAACCTGGGCGGGTTAATCAATCTGGTGGGCAACATCGCGCTGGGCGATGCCAAATCCCGCAGCGCCGACGTGCTGGGCCATGTGTTCGAGTATTTCCTCGGCGAGTTCGCCCTCGCCGAAGGCAAGCAGGGCGGGCAGTTCTACACCCCGCGCAGCATCGTGGAACTGCTGGTGATGATGCTGGAACCCTACAAGGGCCGGGTGCTCGACCCCTGCTGCGGCTCGGGCGGCATGTTCGTGCAGTCGGAAAAATTTGTCGCGGAACACCAGGGCCGCGTCAACGACATTTCCATCTACGGCCAGGAAAGCAACCAGACCACCTGGCGGCTGGCGCGGATGAACCTGGCGATTCGCGGCATTGATTCCTCCCAGGTCAAATGGAATCACGAAGGTTCCTTCCTCAACGATGCCCACAAAGACCTGAAAGCCGATTTCATCATCGCCAACCCGCCCTTCAATGACAGCGACTGGAGCGGCGACCTGCTGCGTAAGGACGGGCGCTGGCAATACGGCGCACCCCCGACCGGCAATGCCAACTTCGCCTGGTTGCAGCACTTCGCCTACCACCTCTGCCCCAGCGGCAAGGCCGGCGTAGTGCTGGCCAAGGGCGCGCTCACCAGCAAGTCCAGCGGCGAGGGCGACATCCGCAAGGCGATGATAGAGAGCGGTAACCTCATCGACTGCATCGTCAACCTGCCCGCCAAGCTGTTCCTCAACACCCAGATACCGGCGGCGCTGTGGTTCCTCAACCGCGCCAGAAGCAACGGCCACCCGCGCAAGGGCGAAATCCTCTTCATCGACGCCCGCAACCTCGGCCACCTCATTAACCGCCGCACCAAGGAACTCTCGCACAAGGATGTCCAGCAAATCGCCGACACCTACCACGCCTGGCGCACCGGCGAAGGCGGCTATGAAGACGTGAAAGGCTTCTGCGCCACCGTGCCGCTGCAACGGGTGAAGGAATTGGACTACGTGCTCACGCCGGGGCGCTACGTCGGCCTGCCCGACGAAGAGGATGACTTCAACTTCGCCGAGCGTTTCGCCGCGCTGAAAGCGGAGTTCGAGGCGCAGTTGCTGGAAGAGGCTAAGCTGAATCAGGCGATTGCCGAGAATCTGGCGAAGGTGAAGGTATGAGTGATTGGCAGGAAACCGACTTCGGAAGAATTCCCAAAGATTGGGATTTGAAGAAAGTCGCGGATATCAAGGGCGCAGATAAACGAGCAATCGCCATGGGGCCATTTGGCTCGAATATAAAAGCTGAAAATTTTGTTGAATATGGCGTTCCAGTAATTCGAGGAACAAATCTTAACTATGCGAAATATGTGGGTGGAGATTTCGTATATTTGACAGAAGAAAAGGCGGATGACTTGCTCGGTAGTAACTGCAAGGCCGGCGATCTAGTTTTTACGCACCGAGGGACGATTGGGCAAGTCGGACTAATCCCATCTGGAAAATTTCCTCGCTATGTAATTTCTCAGTCTGGAATGAAGTTGACTGTAAATCCAAAGTTGATGGATAGCGATTTCCTGTTCTACTTTTTCAAGTCAGAGTTTGGACAACATCAGATTCTCAAATACGAATCTCAAGTTGGGGTACCGTCAATTAGCAATCCACTGACGTCGTTAAAGGAAATTGAAGTACCTGCACCCCGCCCGGCCGAACAAAAAGCCATCGCCGCCGTCCTCAGCAGCCTCGACGACAAAATCGACCTGCTGCACCGCCAAAATAAAACCCTCGAAGCCATGGCCGAAACCCTGTTCCGCCAGTGGTTCGTGGAAGAGGCGGGGGAGGATTGGGCGGAAGTGCCGCTCGAAGAGTTCTTTGATTTCATGGAAGGGCCGGGCATTAGAAACTGGCAGTACACCGAAGTGGGCACGCCGTTTATCAACATCCGCCTTATTTCGAATGGTGACATTGATATTTCAAAAGCCAGCTTTGTTTCAGATGAAGAAGCAAACGGGAAGTACAGCCATTTTCATCTTAGAGAAGGCGACATGATCGTCTCCACTTCTGGAACACTTGGAAAGAATGCAATTGTCAGAAGCTACCATTTGCCGTTGATTCTTAACACCAGCGTCATTCGATTCAGGCCGAGAGACGGTAGAAGTTATTCATTCGTGTATCAGTATCTGAACTCGCGCTTATTTCAGGAGCACTTGGAATCTGCCGCAAGTGGCAGCGTACAGGCGAATTTTGGGCCGACGCACTTAAAACAAATGACACTGAGTAAACCGCCGCGACATGTGCTTGATAGATATTTGCAGCAGGTTGATGGCCTTTACGAAAAAATCCGCTTAAATCAGGCACAAATTAAGTCGCTCGAATCTCTTCGTGACACCCTGCTGCCCAAGCTGATGAGCGGAGAAGTGAGGGTAAGGACATGAGCAGTACTCGCCGAAAGATTGATCTGTATGTTTTGTCACTGGCCCTGCTATTTGTCTTCTTTATCATCATTACCGCGAAACTACCTGATGGCCCATTTCTCATCAATGATCGAGATTTGTGGATAGCGTTGGCGGAGTCCAATCCTATTGCCATCATTTCTTTGCTCCTTCTTGCGTATTGTCTCTATGCATACAGGAAGTTTGATTTTGACCTGAAAGGTGCAACCGACATTCCATTTGAGGTCAAGAAAATCGAGGGGATCAACTATGAGCACCTGACATTTCTGGCGACCTATGTTGTTCCTCTGATCAGTTTCGATTTTGGGAGTGGGCGGCACATGATCGTTCTTGGCCTTCTTCTGATTGTCATGGGCGCAATTTACATCAAGACAGATTTGTTTTACCAGAACCCATCTTTAGCGCTCCTGGGATTTCACATCTATCGTGCCGACGGAAACTTCAAGACCGGGGACAGGAGTGGGATCATTCTTGTTAGTCGCGGACGAATTGAGGTAGGACAAAGGGCTTCATATATCAAGTTAGATGAACGAATTTACTACGTGAAAGGTAGATCGGCATGAATGCGGAAGAGCTAAAGGCAGCACTGCAACCCTTCTTCGATAATTACGACGAAATTGACATTTCGGTTTACGCGATTCTGAAGAGCCAGAGCGCCACGGAGCCAAAGAAACTCGATATTGAAGCTGAGGCCTTGTTAGGTCTCAAGGCCCTTTTTATACAGAGTCTGCGTGAAGAAATAGCAGAGCGCGAGGAGCTTGCTGTTCTGAATTTATCTACTTCCGATGAAAGAACCAATGCCATCTACGTTTACGACCTAGAAATTCCAGCAGAGCTTGCGACACTTGGGAGCGTAATTGAATCTGATGATTTCGCTTTAATGGACTTAGCGCAATGCAATTTGTCTGACATCAAGGCACTGTTGATTGAAATCGGCAATAACGTTGGGCAGATTGTCTTGTATAAAACGATGGCGCCGGTAAACATCTTTGGGCGATCCAGTTTTTTTCTCATGAAATCGAAGCATCGTTTGGAGCAAATCAACGATGAGTTTTTAAGGGTCAGTGCTGGCTTCCAAATGTTGCGAATCAATGGGGAGCTGCTGGTAACTGATTTGCCTGCACTGGAAAGAAGTTTCGGATTTCACGAAGTCATTATTAGAGAAGCGGCGCTTGGTGTGGCTGCCATTGAGGCAAGATTAGTCATCGAGAATCCCGATGTACTTCACGAGTTACTGGAGGATGTTAAATACGCAAGGCGATTTACCA
>JBAYVX010000148.1:0-4892 GCA_041674365.1 Kiritimatiellales bacterium
CATTACGTTGAGGGGCTGAGAGACACCATCATGGCCTCCGGCGGACATCATGCCGCTGAATCTGCCGGAACCCACATTGAACATAAGGAGTGACCTGCACGCAAGAGATGCGTCTGCAACCCGTTTGTTGCGCTGGCGCGCTCCAGTGCGCCGGGGGAACTCAAAGGTCAGCGAACAAATGAGGCAACGGCTTTCAGGACAGACACAAACCCTTCCGGATTTGAAGAGAGCATGACAACCAGGGCGGTGATGAAGACCAGCGACCAGCGTTCGAGCTTGGTGACCCGTCCGTTGGTTTTGCTGGCCTGCTTGTGAATGGCTTCGAGTTTTTCATCGATGCGGTCGAAGCGTTGCTGGCAGCCGTCGGGAAGTTCGCTGCATGAGTTCATTGAGAGACCTTACGGGTTAATGGCGGTGATGATGCCGTTGGAGATGACCAGGGTGTCGCCGGCCTGAATGACGCGGTTGGTGGTGATGCCTTCGGATCGCAAAGGGTAGCGTGAATCCGCATAGCCACGGTTGATGATGGCATCGGAGCCCGGCGCCACTTGATCTAGTGTCCACTCCGCCCCATAAATCCTTTGTTCCTCCAGACTAACGGTCGCGCCCCCCGAATAATAGAGACCACTTTCTTTAACCGTCATCCCCCCGAGTCCTATGCCAATGTCGCCACTCCCCAAAATGTTAAGCCGCTCGTTGTTGGCATCGAGAATAAACACATCTTTCACTTCGCCCGCCCACGGGATGTAAACTCGAAAAAGTCCGGAGGTGGCTGTGAGCGTGGAGTCAAAGGGCAACGGAGCAGTCAGATTCACATCCCTTCGGAGATAACGGTTGTCGGCGAATATACGGGTGATAATTGCTTCATCCGCATTCAGAACGCTATCAAGGGCCCAATCGCCGTACAGTATTCCTTCTTCAATAGATACGGTCTGTCCGAATCCTTCGATCCCGGAACCATCGTATAGAAGGTCGGAGCCGATTCGCAGTTTTGCATTGCCAGTGGAAAATTTAAAACACTCATTATCAATGTCAGCTTTAAAGAATTCTTCGGACTGACCAGCCCAGGGAACATACGCTTGGAACAGGTGCGATGTCACTGATTGGCCAAACACAAGCGGGCCGGAAGAATGAATTGCATCCGTTTGCAGATAGACACCGTTTTGGGCGCGAACCGTGAACGTGTCATTGGTGGCAGAAGTCACGTCCGCATTCTGGCTGTCTGCAATTACCACTGATCCGGGATGAAGTGCCTTTGCTCTGGTTCCTAAAGCAATGGAATTCAGACCGCTGGCCTCACAATAGCTGCCCCATGCTGTTGAATAATTCCCTGAAGCACTGGAAGCAAAGCCATTGGCAAAAGATCCCTGCGCTGACGCAGTCGTGCTGTGTCCGAAAGCCACAGATTTACTACCAGTTGCACTTGTATTGTAACCTGCAGCAAGACTGTCTGAGCCGGTTGCGTCACACACCTCTCCAAGCGCTGTTGAAAACTCCCCGATCGCATCTGATGAACCGGCAGCAAGCGACCAGTTTCCGCTCGCCACACTTTCCCAGCCAAACGCGACGGCGCCATTTCCGGATGCGACATTACCCCAGCCAAAGACGGCAGCACCGATACCGCTTGCAACGTTGGTGTAAACTCCCTCTTCGGGCTCGTCCGGATCAACCCCTCCGTTAAAAGCAACGGAGTATTTCCCGCTGGCCAGATTTTTATATCCAAAAGCGGCGGCGTAATCACCGCCTGCCACTGTGTCGACGCCAAACTCAACCGCATCCTGGCCGTTCATTACATAACGGGAATCGGCGTATGAGCGATTAAGTAAAGCCAGTGAATTATCGACGACCTGATTGAGCTTCCAGGGGCCGAATAGGGTGTTGTCCTCAAAACCCACACTGACACCGAAGCCACTGATACCGGACTGATTAATCATCACCCCGCCAATTCTCAAGGCGGCATTTTGATCTGCGCTCAAGTCGATGCATTCCTCTTCCCCGTCGAAGACAAACAGGTCGGAATTCTGGTCGTCCCAGGGGACATACGCCCGAAACATTCCGCCGGTCGCTGTGTATGAAGCGGCGAACGCCAGCGGTGCTGTCAAATCGACTCCCTGTCTGAGGTAGCGCGCATCGGCATAGCCGCGGCTCATAACAGCGCCTGAATGGTTAGGAATGTCTTCCACCATCCAGCCTCCGGAAAGCAGCTTCTCATCAAAACTGATCGCCGCAGAATTGAGCCCCGAGTACAGGCCGCCTCCGTGAACAAATGTATCACCAACTCTCAGGGTTCCGCACCCGGAAGAAAGCTGCACGTATTCATCGGCTCCATTGATAATAAAAAACTCCTCCGTCCGCCCTTCGGGAGCGTAATAAGCTCGGAACAACCCCGAGGTGGCGGTTGATGTGCTACTAAAAGAAAGCGGAGCGGTAAGATCACTATCGCTTCGTAGATAGCGGGAGTCGGCATATCCTCGGTTGACAATCCCGGAAGCGTCTGTGGGATCTGTGGCAACGTGCCATTGTTTTGCCCCGGTCGATCCGGTCAGCTCGCCGGTTTCAAAATCGATCCGCTTCCCATACTCCAATTGAACGAGGTTGGCCGGGCCCACCAGCAGCCCGTCGTTCCCAGAGCCGAAGAGCAGCGAAGCCGAACCTTCGGTGCAGAATTGCAGTCCGTCTTGAAAGCTCAGCGTTTTGAAATATCCAAGATGATCGGCATTATCCGATGAGTAAATTTGAAGTGCCCCATTGGTGGCCGTGATGCTTTGCGCAAACTTGAGCGGCTGCGTTGCGGTTTCCCCGGCGATCATATACTTGCCGTCAGCGAATCCACGGCTGATGACGGCCTCGGGATACGGCAGGACCTGATCGATCTGCCATCCGCCGGAAAGCATGTGTTCCCCAAAATCAACCCCGGTTCCTTCGGCAGTCTGGGCAATTCCTGCCTGATTAATAATCATGGCTCCGATTTGGAAGCCGATAGACCCGCTATCTGTCAGTTTGAGAACTTCCTCGCCTTCATCGATGATGAAGAATTCGTTGTCTTCAGTCCAGGGAAGCGTTGCGCGTATCATCCCGGAGGTGGCGGTGAGCGAGGGCGCAAAAGCCAGCGGCGCGGTCATTTCGCGGGAGCCGTCGGTGTAGAGCGCCTGCGGATCGGACACATTCAAATTGAGGGTCTGCACCTGCTGGCCGTCGATGATCCACTGCGCCCATGCGGGCGAGCAGAGAGCAAAGAGCATGGCGCAGAGGGTAAAAATTTGTTTTTTCATTGGTCGGCCTTTCGGATGATTTCGACGGTTGCGTTGGTGATGGTGGACGTAATGCTCAGCGCATCGTTCTGGTTAAACGGAACGGCGGATTCAGGAATCCAGACGGCGTGCTGGTTGTTGGAGACCGCACAGCTCGTCAGAAGAAAGGCTGTTGAGCCGGTGATGCGCTCGACGGTGATCGTCCCGGTTGCCGGGGCGTCAAACCGGAAGAGAAGCGCGACGGGCACCCAAGAGGAGTTTTTCTGCGTGTTGGTGATCGCAACCGCGCCAGACTCCAGAGAGTGGACAGAGCTGAGGCCGGCGGCATTCGCGCAAGACGCATGGAGCATGGCGCAGAGAACCGCAAAAAAGGCGATAGACTTTAGGCTGTAGGCTTTAGGTTTCATAATTTTCAATATCCAATATTCAATGTTCAATTTTCAGAGCGGGAGAATGACGGTGACTGCGCCGAAGGATCGGCGGTGACAGGGATAGATCCCATCCAGATACCACGGAGGAATACGTCGGCGCGGACGGCGGCGGCGTTTTCCGCTTCGGACATGGTCTGGCCGAGTTCCTTTTTGAGCTCAAAGAGAATGGTGGTCTGCGCATGGCGCAAGCACGATTCGGGAAGAGCGTTTTCCCGATCATCAGAAAGAGGCAGTCCGTTGGCCTGAATTGCGGAACGGAATTCGGCGGCGGTCTGCTGAATGATCGTGGCAAGGCGGCCTTCCTTTTCAGGGTTGGCAATTAGCCATGCCTGATAATCGGACAGCAAAGCCGCAGACATGACCGATTCAATGTATGCGACTGTGAGTTCTTTCCACATGAGAAACCGAAGGGTTCAGTTTTAAGTTTTAGGTTTTAGGAGAGAGGGGCGCGGCCACCGTCCGCACCCACAGGGAAGGCACGGACGGCAGACGCAGGTTAGGCCGTGGCGACGTTGAGGCGCTTGGCGGCGGCCGAGTTGGTGACCTGCACGTCTTCGGACCAGTCGAATTTGGCGACTTCGACGCGTCCATCGTCCCGCATGTAAGAGCCGGGCACCATGAAGCGGTTCATGAGACGGAAGGTCTTCATGAAGCTCGGATCGCGGCGGGTCGGCTGAGCCTTGCGGGCAAAAACCAGCACGGCGCTGTCCAGCAGGAATTTGACATCCTCGGCGATCCCTTCGGGAGCGTCGTCAAAGACCATGTAGCTGGTGCGCACTTCGGGCGAACCGATAAACATTTCGCCGACATTGGCCTGCGTCGGGACGGCCAGCCCTACACCGGTGCGGGCACCGGAACCGACTACGAACCGGCCACGAACCTTGGCCTGATTTTTGAACACGTTCCATGCGGATGCGCCGAACAGCACGCCGATGTTCATGAGCGAGCCGTATTTGCAGGCTTTGATGACATCCAGAATGGTGTCGTCAATGTCGGCAACCGGATCAGCGGCATCGTTCCAGGTGGCGGCAGCGCCGGGGCCGATGGCTTCGACCGCGAGGTCGATGACCGATTTTTCGTGCGCCAGCGCGGCGACTTCGGCAACGGCAACCGCTCCTTCGCGGAGCATGTTTTCGAGCCCCTCGGCTTCGAGCTGCTCGAGATTATCCACCGGATAGTCGAGAGCATGGGGCTCGCAGTTGTAGGTGGC
>JBAYVX010000149.1:0-4891 GCA_041674365.1 Kiritimatiellales bacterium
CTCCCCGTCCCGATAACTGCAAAACTCTTCATGTGCCTAAAATTACCGCACTGTCGTCACCATAAACTTAACATCGCTTGACCTTTATCGGTCGTAGCAACTGGTGGTGAGTATAAAGATCGAGTTATGGCATTTTCTAAAAGTGCCGATTTAAGCGCCCCATCTACATCATTAGAAAAATCAGGGTTGGCCTTATCCGCGTTCATCCGTGTCCATCAGCGGTTAAACCCTCCAATGTATGGAACTTTTCGTATATTTAGCGTGTTTCATGGTGAGAATTTTTCCAATGGCTGGAAAAGTGATTGCGGTTGCCCGTGGAAAAATAACGGCTAAACTGCCCGCATGACAAATCTACCGCTCTCACAGCGCGTGCTCGCCTTTCTGAATCAGCCGAAATACCAGCCGCTTACCCGCCCCGATCTGGCCAAAGCCATGCGCATCCACAGCACGGAGCGCAATAAACTGCGGCAGACACTAATCGATCTCGAAAAACAGGGCAAAGTGACCTGCCTGCGTAAGAACCGCTGGGCGCTACCGGGAAAGAGTTCTCTCCCGCAAGTCGCCGGCACCATCCGCATGGCGGACAAGGGCTTCGGCATTTTCACCTCCGACGACGGCAAGCAGGAGGCCTACATCAGCCGCGACGACCTGAAGTGCGCACTGCACGAAGACCGTGTCGCTGTTGAATTCGTCCCGACCAAAAAACAACCGGCGCGCGGCGGCCGCACCTTTGATCATCGGTTGCCCGACGGCCGCGTGATCGAAGTACTGGAACGCAAAAACACCGAAGTCGTCGGACTGTTGCGCCGCACCCCCTACTACGCCTATGTGATTCCCGACAATCTGCGCATGACCCAGGACGTCCGCGTTGCCGGATGGGAAAAGGGACTCGAAGAGACGCCCGAAGATTACAAAGTAGTGATTGAGCTGAATGAATGGAGTGATCCGTTCAAAGCATTGACAGGAAATGTCATTGAGGCGCTCGGCCATCGCGACGACTCGAACGTGCAGATGCAATGCATTCTGCGCGCTCACGGCTTTCAGCAGAATTTTCCGGAAGAGGTAATCGCGGAGGCGCATAAAGTTCCGCACGAGCTGCGCCCGGAGGATTACAAAAACCGTCGCGATCTGCGCAAGCTGCTGACGTTCACAATCGACCCGGAAACCGCACGCGATTTCGACGACGCGGTCTCTCTGGAAAAAGTTTCCCCATCGACGGAGCTCAGGGCAGGCAAGGGTTGGAAACTTTCGGTGCATATCGCCGACGTTTCCCATTTCGTGCCGAAGGGTTCGATCATTGACAAGGAAGCACTGCATCGGGGGAACAGCATTTATCTGGTTGACCGCGTTGTGATGATGCTGCCGACGGAGCTGACAACGCGCATTTGCAGTCTCAACCCGCACGTTGACCGGCTGGCGCATACCGTTGAAATTTTTCTGGATGAAAACGGCGAAATGACCGGCGCGGAGAGTTTCCGGTCGATTATTCATTCCGATGCCCGCCTGACCTATGAACAGGCGCACGATCTGTTCAACGGCAAGCCGGATCACGGCGTCCCGTCGAATGTGGCTGCCGTATTAAGCGACCTGCTGCCGCTAACCCGTAAAATCCGCGCCCGGCGCTTCGCGGCTGGCGCACTCGAAATCAATACGCCGCAGATTAAGTGCCTGATGGATAAAAACGGCAAAGTCGCCTCGATCAAAAAAGGCGAGGCCAAAGAGGCCTATCAGCTGATTGAGGAGTGCATGCTGCTGGCCAACGTCGCCGTGGCGCGCAAACTGAAGGAGGCTGAAAAGCCCGCGATTCACCGTATTCACGAAGAACCGGACGAAGACCAGTGGGCGCAGATGGGCGCGGAACTGCAGGCGCTCGGCATTAATGCGATTCCGCTGACACGCAGCGATATCAACCGGGTGATGGAAAAGATCGAAGACACTCCGCTGGAATACACCGGCAGCCTGGCCGTTCTGCGCAATCTGAAGCGCGCCGGCTATTCAGCCGAAGCCAAAGGTCACTTCGGCCTTGCGTTCGACGATTACGTCCACTTCACCTCACCGATCCGGCGCTATCCCGACCTCGTGATTCACCGCCTGCTCGGCGCACTGGAAGAAAAACAGCCGACGCCCTACCGCCTGAAAGACATTGAAGCCATCGCCGCGCAGTGCACGCGCACCGAAACCGAAGCCGATCAGGCAGAAAAAGAGAGCATCGACCTGCGCCGCTGCGAGTATTACAACGATCTGCTCTACAAGGGCGAAACCGGCCCGTACAAAGGATGCATCATTAAAGTGCTGAACAAGGGGCTGATTGTCGAACTGTCCGACACCATTCAGCGCGGTCTGATCCCCTTCTCGTCGATCATCGATGACCGCTACGAGGTGAACAAAACCCAGACGCGCGCAACCGGACAGCGCACTCGCCGGATGTTTAAAATCGGCGACATGGTGGAGGTTGATCTGGTCAAGGTGGACATTGCCCGCAAATTTATCGACTTCCAGCTCACGGGGCAGGCCGCCGCAAACGAATTTATCGCCAGCAAAAAGAAAAAGGGGGCGCCGCCGCGCAGTAAAAAGAAAAAGCAGCAGGTCACCCTGACCGGCGAACGCCCGCACGGCCCGAAGAAACAAACGCGCCGCCGCCACAAGTAGCACTGCGCCGCAGCAAAGCCGTTCGCGCTTTATTTCACAATTGCGCCGCTGGCGGGCAGTTCGCCGTCAATGGTGATCAGTTTGAGCTGGTCGCCGATGGAGGCGCACAGAAGCATTCCCTGCGATTCGACACCGCGGATTTTAGCGGGCTTGAGATTAGCCACGATGACGATGGTTTTCCCGACGACCTGTTCCGGCGTGTAATGCAATGCAATACCTGCAACGAGCTGGCATTTTTCTTCGCCGACTTCAATCTGAAGCTTGAGCAGCTTGTCCGCCCCTTCGACCTTTTCGGCCTCCAGTACCTTGGCGGTGCGCAGTTTGACGTTCATGACTTCATCATAGGTGATGATGCCATCGACTTTTACAGGTTCTGTGCTCACGGTTTTTTCCTTCTTTTTAGAAACAGGTTTTTCTTCAGCCTTCTCCACCTCTACGCGCGGAAAAAGAATCCCGGGGTTGCCGACCGGCATGCCGGCTTTGATGACGCCGAAAGTGCGAAGCTGGTTCAGCTCGGGTTTGCCTAAACCAAAGGCAGCGCGCAACGCGCTCATTTTTTCGGGCATGACGGGATAGAGCAGCGCGGCACAGACACGCAGGCTTTCGGCAGCGAGCGCTAAAGTGACTTCCAGCTCTTCTGTTTTGCCCTGCTTGGCAAGTGTCCACGGCTGTTTGATTTCGAAATACTGATTCACTTTGCGCACAGCGGTCAGCACAGCGCTGAGGCCACCGTTGAGACGCATGGTGTCGATGGAACTCTCCATTTCGACAACAGCCTGCTGAACAGTGTCCCAGAGTTCTTTTTCGGGCGCGCCGTTGAGCGCGGTTTTTCCAATGTTTGGAAAAATGCCATCGCAGTAGCGGGCGAGCATGTTGACGGTGCGGCTCATGAGATTGCCAAGATCGTTGGCGAGGTCGCTGTTGTAACGGCGGACAAATGCCTCTTCGGTGAAGGAGGCGTCCTGTCCAAGTGTCATTTCCGCGATGAGGAAATAGCGGAAGGCATCGACGCCGTAGCGGTCGACCATTTCCATCGGGTTGACGACGTTGCCGAGGCTTTTGCTCATTTTGGTGCGCCCCGTCAGCCACCAGCCGTGCGCAAAGACGGTTTTCGGCAGCGGCACGTTCATGGCTTTGAGCATCGTCGGCCAATAGACGGTATGGGTAGTAAGAATGTCTTTACCAATGAGCTGATGCGTCGCGGGCCACCATTTCTGAAACTTCGCGTCGTCGCGTTTGTAGCCGATGGCGGTGATGTAGTTCAGAAGCGCATCGAACCAGACGTAGGTAACGAAATCCTTATCGAACGGCAGCTCAATCCCCCAGGCAAGGCGCGATTTCGGGCGCGAAATACAAAGATCCTGAAGCCGTTTGGTTTTCAGGAAGCCGAGCGTTTCATTGGCGCGGAAGTCGGGCTGGATAAATTCAGGATGCGTCTCGATGGTTTCGATGAGCCAGTCCTGATATTTGCTCATGCGGAAGAAATAATTGGTTTCGACAATTGAATCCACTTTGCGTCCGCATTCGGGGCAGTTGCCGTCAACGAGGTCTTTTTCAGCAAAGAACCGTTCGCAACCCACGCAGTACCAGCCTTCGTACTCGGCGCGGTAAATTTCATCGCGGTCATACAGATCCTGAAGAACCTCCTGCACGATGACCTTGTGGCGTTCTTCGGTGGTACGGATAAAATCATCGTTCGTAATTTCGAGGCGTTTCCAGAGTTCCTGAAACCGGACAACGGTCTGATCGCACTGCTGCTGCGGAGTCAGGCCGTTTTTCTCGGCGGCCTGTTGAACCTTTTGTCCATGCTCGTCGGTGCCGGTCAGAAAATAGGTCGGGATGCTGAGCAGCCGGTGATAATTCGCCAGTACATCAGCCAGAACCGTCGTGTACGCGTGGCCGATGTGCGGCTTATCGTTCACATAATAGATCGGCGTTGTTACGTAATAATTTTTGTCTGGCATGCGAAATTCCCGGTTGCCCGTCAAAGATGATACCGGAGACCGGTGCGGATTTCCAAATCGTTCTTCTCAATCTTATTAATCTGATCGGGCAGGCTGTCGTAATCGTCTTCCACCGCAACAATGAGGCTCAGATGGCTGTTAATCCTGCTTTCCACGCCGGATTTGAACGTAATCTGATAATTTTCAAGATCCGCCACATCCATAAAGAACTCCGTCCCGACCCAGCAGTTAAACGTTTCCGTCATCTGCCAGTCCAGACGCTGAGAAAGCCGCCCGGC
>JBAYVX010000150.1:0-4875 GCA_041674365.1 Kiritimatiellales bacterium
CGCCTGAAGTGGAAATGTACATTGCGGAGCATCATCTTTACATGTGATTTTTTACAGAAGGTAACGAAGTGAACGAAGGCTCAGAACCCCTTCAAATCCTTTGGTTCCTTCTGTTTAAAAACTTCGGTGGTTGATGGCGTTGACGGGTTCGAATTTGGAAGCTGGAGGAGAATGATGAAGAAGGTGACAGTGAAAAAGACGAAGGTTGTTAAAGAGGTCGTCAAGGCGGCTCCGAAAGCAAAACCGGCAGTGAAAACTGCAAAAGCAGCACCCAAAATCGCTAAAGCGGCACCAAAGACGGTCAAGGTCGCGCCGAAAGCTACGGCCGCTCCCAAGAAGCCGACCGGTCTGGCCGCGCTGCCCGAAGTGGTTCAGAAAGCAGTCAAATTTCTCGACGACAGGAAGGCCGAAAATATCGCCGTACTCGACCTGCAACCGCTGGCCAATCTGTCAGACTATTTTGTAATCGCCACCGCCGCCAATGCGCCCCATCTGAAGGCGCTCGGCGACGGCCTGCAACGCCTTTACAAAAACGAGCAATACAAAGGCTTCCGCGCCGCCGGTACCGGAGACAGCGGCTGGGTGATCGTGGACTACGATGGCGTGATGGTTCACGTATTCAGTTTTGAAATGCGCAACCTCTACGACCTCGAACAGCTTTGGAAATCCGCTACACGAATTACGCTGTGAAATCCTACCGCAAAGAACTCTGGTTTAAAACCCCGACACGGCGGGCTTTCATTAACATCACGCCCGACGTGAACGAGTGTCTATGCGAGAGTGGCATCAAAGAGGGGCTTTGCCTTGTCAACGCCATGCATATCACTGCCAGTGTTTTTATAAACGATGATGAAGACGGACTTCATCAGGACTTTGAAAAGTGGCTCGAAAAACTGGCGCCGGAAAAGCCGCACAGTCAGTATGCCCATAACGGCTTTGAAGACAATGCCGACGCCCACATGAAGCGCCAGGTTATGGGTCGCGAAGTCGTTTGCGCCATTACAGCAGGCAAACTCGACTTCGGCCCGTGGGAGCAGATTTTCTACGGCGAGTTCGACGGCAAACGCGACAAGCGTGTCCTCGTCAAAATTATCGGAGACTGAGCGCAAATTAGCGTTTATTCATGTTCATTCGCGGTTAAAGTCTCCCCCTAATGAACCGCATTGCCAAAGTTGCTGTTGACCTCTCGTTAAACCGGGAGTTTGACTATCTGATCCCCGAGCCGCTCCGCCCGCTGGTTGAGATCGGCTCGCGGGTGGAAGTGCCGTTCCGCGCACGGATGGTCACCGGGTTTATCGTCGGGTTTGCGGACAAATCGGTCTTCTCTGATCTCAAGCCGGTTGGCAAAGTGCTGGGCGAAAAATCGCTGGTGACCGAAACGGTGATGGAGCTGGCGCGCTGGATGTCCGCATATTATCTGACCCCCTTCGAAGTCTGCGTGCGTGCGGTGCTCCCCGCCGTTGTCCGCAACAAGGAGTGCGGCGAAAAAAAACAGTTGAGTGTTTGCTTAACCGGCGCAACTTCAGACAAGCCGTTGACGGAAGTTCAACAGAGAATTTTCCAATGTTTGGAAACTTCCGGCGAGATGCTTCTCTCTGAACTAACGGCGGCGGCGAAATGTACCGCCGCGCCGGTCAAAACTTTAGAGAAGAAGGGGTTTGTGACCATTTCGAACGAGTCGGTTTATCGCGATCCGCACGAAGGGGTCGAACTGCTGAAGACCGATCCACTGCCGCTGATGGATCAACAGACAGTTGCTCTAAATCAGATTATTGAAGCGATGGGCGAGCTTGAACCGCCGGTGGTTCTGCTTCACGGCGTGACCGGCTCCGGAAAAACCGAAGTCTATTTGCAGGCGATTTCTCATGCGCTGGAACAGGGGCGCGGCGCGATTGTGCTCGTTCCTGAAATTGCGCTGACGCCTCAGACGGTTGACCGCTTCCGCTCGCGTTTTGCCGATAAGCCGGAACGGGTGGCCGTTCTGCACAGCTCGCTTTCCGACGGCGAGCGTTACGACGAGTGGCACCGTATCCGCTCTGGTGAGGCGCAGATTGTGGTCGGCGCGCGCTCGGCGCTGTTCGCGCCGGTTCACAACCTTGGCCTGATCGTGGTGGATGAAGAACATGAGCCGACGTACAAGCAGGACGAAGCCCCGCGCTACAGCGCGCGTGACACCGCCGTAATGCGCGGGAAAATGGAAAAATGTGCCGTGGTTCTCGGTTCGGCGACGCCTGCGCTGGAGTCGTATGCCAACGCAAAGAACGGCAAGTATCGCTATGCCGACCTGCCGATTCGTGTGGACGACCGCCGCATGCCGATGATGCGGATTGTCGATATGCGAATTGCCGCGGAGCAGGAGGGTAAGCCGGTTCTGTTTTCGCGTGAGCTGGTGGAGGCAATCCGCTGCCGGCTCGACCGCGCCGAGCAGACGATGATTTTTCTGAACCGCCGCGGCTTTTCCGCATCGCTGCTTTGTCCGGAGTGCGGCTATGTGACGGAGTGTGACCATTGCAGTGTCGGCATGACGTTTCACAAAGCTCGTGCCCGGCTGGTGTGCCATATCTGCGGCGAAGAAAAACCGGCGCCGTTGCGCTGTCCGGCCTGCAATTCGCCGGAGTTCCGCTATGCGGGTGCGGGCACGGAAAAAATTGAAGAGGTGATGCTGAAGCTGTTTCCGAAAGCGCGCATTGAGCGAATGGATTCGGATACCATGCGTCGAAAAAATGCACACCGCGATGTGCTGGCGAAATTCCGGACGGGAAAAATCGACATTCTGATCGGCACACAGATGATTGCCAAAGGATTGGATTTTCCAAACGTCACACTGGTCGGCGTGGTGAATCCGGATCATGCCTTGCATATGGCCGATTTCCGCGCGGGCGAACGGGTGTTTCAATTGCTGACGCAGGTGGCGGGGCGCGCGGGACGCGGCGAGGTGAGCGGCGAGGTGATTGTACAAACCTATACGCCGCATCATCCGGCGGTGCAGGCTGCACGGCGCATGGATTTTGAAGGCTTTTGCGATCAGGAATTGGCGTTCCGTAAGGAACTCGACTATCCGCCATACACTCACCTGACCTGTATTACTCTGCGCGGCAAAGACGATCCAGAGGTTGGAAAAACTGCGGAGAAATTTTTCCAATGTTTGGAAGCAGCCAGGCTGCATTTCAGCGCTTCGCGTCGCAAGGACGATGCCGGTTTCCAGGATTTGGAAAAGAAGAATGAATCCAACATGATTCTTTCGCCTGCGATACCTGCGCCGATTGCCCGGATGCGCGGCGAATACCGTTGGCAGATTCTGCTGAGGGCATCGCGTCCGAAAGTAATGAACGATGCCATTCGCGCGGCATCCAAAGAGATGAAATGGCCGAAGTCGGTCAAAGTTACCGTCGATGTCGATGTGACATCACTGCTTTAAAATAAAAACAGGAGAAAATCATGCTTAAGACAGTAAAGGTGGAATCGGTTCTGGATTCGAAATTCAAACTGGAGTGTACGTCGCACGGACGCACAGTGATTGTCGATCAGCCGGTGAATGCAGGCGGAACGGACGCCGGGCCTACACCGCTCGACTATTTGCTAGTTTCGCTGGCCGGATGTATCGGCAGTATCGCGCGGATTGTGGCTATGCAGAAGCGGATTGAGCTGCGCGGCATGAAGATCGCTGTTGAGGGTGATATCAACACCGACGGTCTGCTCGGCAAGCCGACAGACGATCCGATCGGTTTTAAGGAATTCCGGATTGTGGCTGACATTGATGCCGACATGACAGCGGAAGAGAAAGAGGCTTTCATCCATGACGTGGATGCGCGCTGCCCGGTTTCCTTCAACCTGCTCAATGGTGCACCGGTTAAAATTTCAGTCGCTTAGTTTTTTATCAGACCCAGTTTTTGCATGTGCAGATAGATTTCGCGGCCGAGCCAGGCGTCGGTGGCGGCATAGCGGAGTTGCGATTCGGTCAATTCGTTTCTCGCCCAGTTGGAGGTCTGCTCGCGCTTGGAAATCCGGAATCTGAGCAGCAGGGCCGCCAGTCCGCGAAGTCCGAGGTTCTTGATGTGCGCTTTTTTGGCGTGTGTTGCCAGTTCAACAAATCCGGCGGGTTCAAAGTCGGAGAGTTTGCGCAGCTCGCTGAGGTCATCTTTGATTGATACGCCGGCCTTAAGGATGTCGGGGCTGGAAAGTATTTCGCACATCCCTTTAGTCAGGCCGGTGAGTTTGATTTGGAAGAGGAAGACTTCGGTGCCGGTTGCCAGTTGTAAAAGCGAGGGCTGGTAATATTCGCCGACGCGGAATGTGGGCCGGGTTTCGGTGTCGAACCCCAGCAGGGTTTCTTTTTTCAGTATTTCCACAGCCTGTTCCGCGTTTTCCGGTGTGCGGATGAGGTGAATCGGCCCTTCATACTGCTTCATCGGCAGGCGGTTGATTTCGTCTTTTGTGATATGCAGGTTAATTTTTTCCATTCGTTTCTTTTCTTATCGTGTGTTTTATCGCGATGCGATCCCCATTCCGGCGGCGATATATTGCCGATTGTCGATTTCCGATTGAATAGCTCTTGCAGTCTGCAGAACAATTGTCAATCAGCAATCGGAAATCGGAAATGTCTCAGGTCTGGCGGCGGAGGCGGGCGGGCAGGATTTTGAGCTGTTCACGGTATTTTGCGACGGTGCGGCGGGCAATATCGAGTCCCTGCTTGCTCAGTTCGTCGGCGATGCGCTGGTCGGACAGCGGGCGGCGTTTGCTTTCTGAGCGAACGATGGATGCCAATGCACTTTTGATGGCGGCGTTGGAGATGATTCGTCCGTCGGCCTGAACGACACCGGTAGTGAAGAAGTATTTGAATTCAAAGGTGCCCTGCGGCGTGGCCATGTATTTTCC
>JBAYVX010000151.1:0-4821 GCA_041674365.1 Kiritimatiellales bacterium
CGGAACCGCCGACTCCGACTCCGATGGAGATGATCCGGAAAGCGTCGCCGATCAACCGCCCAGATCCGTTCGCAGACGACCCGATGCCTGAATTTAAAAGCAGCATCTGGGACTAGCTACTCTTGGTTGTCGAGCCCCATTAATTTTTTATATGCTTCCGCGGCACGCTGGATTTTTGCAGACTGAGCCTCGAAAGCAGCAAGCTCCGTTTCGGAAGTTTTCTGCAGACGGAGCAGCTCAAGAGCCTGTTTGGAGGCCTGCAAAGCCTGGTCATACTGGCCGGAAACATAGTAGGCCTCCGCCAGCGTGTTCCACACCGAAGGAGCCGCCGGAGCGGACAGCAAAGCCTCGCGGGCGTGAAGCAGCGCCAGCTTTCCGTTTTTCATGGTTTCACTGGAGGCATAAATCCAGGACAGATTGTTCTGCACCATCGGATTATCCGGAAACTTTTCTGTCAGTTCTTTCAATAATTTAGCAGCGTCCGCAAAGCGCCCCATCTGAATATACAGCGTGCTTAAATGGAAACAGATAGCAGGATTGTCTGGAGAATTTTCCAGTGCACGCAAGTAGGCCCGTTCCGCTTCCGCATATTCTCCCTCATCGGTATACTGCGCGCCGGCATCCATCAAAAAAGAAATTTGCGCTGACTTCGCTTGATCGACCGGGGCCACAGATTCTTCAGACTGTACCTGTGACGTGGCATTAGAAACTTCTTTAGCCATACCGATCTGCAGTTGCGAAGAACCCGGTGAAGCTTCTTGTTGTTTCGCAAAAGTATCCGGAAGCATGCTTGTCGTGTTCGTCTCTTTCTCATATAAAACGGGAAGAAGCGGCACAGGTTCCGGGGAAATCTCCTGTTGCTCCGTAAGGGCGGCCGGCAGCTTGGTGGTATTCGTTGGCGTTTCGTACGTACGGAATTGCACCGGCGATGGGCCTTGCGGAGTATTCTGTGCCATCGTGGGAACGACCATCAGACCGGGTAAAATTAAGAAAAGATATCGCATAATCGGCTCACATTTTTCTAACAGTCACCTGCACGGTCGCGGGGTCAATTCTCTCGACCTGCAGACCGGCCGGGGCATCGGCCCGCACGGGAACGTCATAGTTCGCCGGTTCGGTCAGCTCGGTGCAGTCAATGTATGTATAAATATCACGCGCATTCAAATCCGCAATTCGCTGGGGGCTGCCGCGTAGCGTCACGGCCACTTTTTCGGGCCGGATTTTCACCACGCGGGTATCATCAGAGGCCAGCATAGGGCGTACCACGTTGTCTTCGATCCGCCGGGTTTCCACCCGTTCCACCAGATTTGCCTCAACGGTTACGCGCTCGGGCGAAACTGTCCACGGCTGGGCGTCTGCAGCAATCGCCACATGGGTCTTAAACGAATTATAACGCCCGTCGAGGCTGATCGGCACCGTACGCACCTGTTCCAGTTCGCTCAGCAACCGCTCCGCTCCTCGCACTTTTACCGTAGCGGGCGCACACAGGTTTTTTTCCATCAGAATACCTTGCGGCAATTCGCCTTCAAAAATGGCCTTTACCGGCAGAACCCGTTCCACCTCGCGGTCAATTGTCACTGTTATTTCCGGCGGATCGAATTGCACAGCATGGGCGCGCGACGGAGCTTTAACATAGCGCGGCGAAAACTTGACAGTCTGACGCAACCGGTCGGAATGGCCCGAAATGTCAACATTCACCTCAACCTGATCACTGCTGATAAAGCGGATATCGTCACGTGAACCCCGGAAGCGGATGCTGACTGTATCTGTCGACTGGTCTAAAACCGCCCGGCCGTCCCCTGCCGTGACCGTAACCGGGATATCCGTCACCATTACCTCAAAACTGGTGTTTTCGCGAACGGCCTGCCAGACCGCAAACGCCAGCACCAGACAGAGCAGCTTCATCATCCAGTTGCGGCTTATTACTTTCCACAACGGCATTAGATTAAACCGCAGGGGATGTTTTTTGCCCCGCTTAATCATTAGAACTCTCTCCGAAAATAAAATTCAGCTGTCCGCCATCCTCGTTCTGCCGATGCCGGGTCAGCTGTCGCAGGCCGCTGCTCTCGCGACCGAGGAACGAGGAGAGCACGCGGCGCAGATGCGGGCCGTCGAATCCGCGTTTAAGCCGTCCGTTATAGGCAATTGAAATTACGCCGGTCTCTTCCGAAACCACAATCACCACCGTATCGGTCTCCTCGGTCAGGCCGATCGCCGCGCGGTGGCGGGTGCCGAGATCGCGCGAAAGATCATCGTTTTGTGTCAGCGGGAACACACAGCCCGCCGCCGCAATGCGGTCTTCGCTGATAATTACACCGCCGTCATGCAGCGGTGTGCCGGGATAAAAAATCGAAGCAAGCAATTCTGCGCTCACCACGCTGTTCATAGCCGTTCCGGTATCCTGAATTCCGCGGGTCTCCACCTCGCGCTCAATGGCAATCAGCGCGCCGATTTTACGGGAAGCCATCAGCAGCACTGCATCGGCAATCGGGTCGGCCAGTGCGCGGCGCGCCTTGCCCGCCAGAAAATTACCCTGCCGTCCAAGCCGCGCCAGTGCGCGGCGGATTTCCGGCTGGAAAATCACAACCAGTGCCAGCGCCAGATACACCATCAGTTTTTGCAGCAGCCAGTTGATAATCAGCAGATTGGTAAACTTGGTAATCACCATCAGAAACGCAAAAAGAATCGCCATCCCCGTCAGAATCGACGCGCCGCGCGTGCCGCGGAAAAATTTAACCAGAAAATAGAAAATGGTCGCGAGAATCAGAATCTCAATCATTCCGGTCACACCGGGATATTCAATACTGTGCAGCCAGTTCATTGGTTCGGAGTGTATCCACAAGCCGTGCTGTATCGCAAGATTCCTTTACATCATGCACTCGCAGAATCTGCGCACCGCGCAGAATCGAAAACGCTGCAACAGCCAGCGATCCCGCCAATCGTTCCGCCGGCACGTCGCGGCCGGTCATCCGTCCGATAAAACCCTTACGGCTCGCGCCGACCAGCACCGGACGCCCTGCTGCCGCTAACGCCGGAATTCCCTGCAGCAGCGCCAGATTATGTTCATCCGTTTTGCCGAACCCGATTCCCGGATCGAGACAGACCTGCTCCGGCGCAACACCGCGCTCCACCGCAAACGCCAGCCGCTCTTCCAGAAAGTTCCAAACATTGGAAACCACATCAGTATAATGCGGGTTTTCCTGCATCGTTTCCGGCGTTCCGAGCATATGCATTAAAACCAGACCCGCGCCGGTTTCCGCAACGACATTCACCATATCCGGATCAGCCAGTGCGGAAATATCGTTGATAATATCCGCGCCGGCGGCGACCGCCGCGCGGGCAACTTCCGCTTTGCGCGTATCAATGGAAATCAGCGCACCGGTTTTCTCGCGCAGTTTTCCAATGATTGGAACCGTACGGGCGATTTCTTCCAGAGTTTGGACGGGTGCTGCGCCCGGACGGGTCGATTCGCCGCCGAGATCGATGATGTCTGCGCCCTCTTCGACCATTTGCAACCCGCGCGCCACCGCTTTTTCCAAGGTTTGGAAACATCCGCCGTCCGAAAACGAATCCGGCGTTGCATTCAGAATGCCCATAATCAGCGTTTTCTGCCCGCAAACGACTTCTCGCCCGCGACAACTCCAAATCATCTGACTTTTTCCAAACATCGGAAAAAATAATACGCCAGTTTTGCCATTCCCTCCAGTCATTGCTTTCGGAATACCAAAAGTCTCTCTCCGCTTACGCTCCGGGTCCAAACCTTGGAAGCGGTTTATTCGCCTGACAAAAACCGCGCTTTTGCTTACTGTAAAACCCGGAATTCAGCCTCCGCTGCGGCATAAACCGTTATGAGAAAATTTTTCTTTAGCCTGATGATTGCTGGATTTGCCGGATGTTCTCCGGCAGGGGAGGTTTCTGTGAAAGCCGAAAAAGCAACATTTGCCGCCGGATGCTTCTGGGGAGTTGAGTCCGTGTTCCGGCAGATGCCCGGTGTACTCGACACGCAGGTTGGCTATACCGGCGGAAAAACGGTTAATCCGACCTATAAAGAAGTCTGTACGGATACCACCGGGCACGCTGAAGCACTCGAAATCACCTATGATCCGGCCAAAATCTCCTACGAAAAACTTCTGGATCTTTTCTGGCGGATGCACGATCCGACGCAGGTTAACCGGCAGGGGCCGGATTTCGGTACACAATATCGATCCGCCATCTTCTATCATTCCTCGGAGCAGCAAGCCGCCGCTGAAGCCTCCAAGTCAGCGCTGGAGAAAAGCGGAAAATACAAAAAACCGATCGCGACACAGATTCTGCCCGCCGCGCCGTTCTATCGCGCCGAAGAAGTTCATCAGCGCTACTTTGAAAAAAACGGCGGTCCGTCCTGTCACTCTTTTTGACCTCTTGTTTTTCCAAAGTTTGGAAAGCGCAGAATTAACACCCTCAGGATTGCTTTTTCCCGGCAGGCGCGTAGATTGTCCGCCCTTATGTCCGGAGAAGTTATGAGAAACGAAAAAATCCGCAATGTCGCGATTATCGCGCACGTTGACCACGGCAAGACCACGCTGGTCGATCAGATCATCAAACAGGCTCACATCCTGCGCGACAACGAGGCATTTCAAACATGTCTGCTCGACAGCAACGACCTTGAGCGCGAACGCGGCATAACGATTCTCTCCAAGAATATCAGCATCGTTTATAACGGTGTGAAAATCAACGTGATCGACACGCCCGGGCATAGTGATTTCGGCGGACAGGTCGAGCGCGTGCTCAACCTCGCCGATGGCGTGCTTCTGCTGGTCGATGCCGCTGAAGGACCGATGC
>JBAYVX010000152.1:0-4813 GCA_041674365.1 Kiritimatiellales bacterium
AAAGCATGTCCTCAGGAGAATATTTGATCCGGCGTGCCTCATCAGCAGCCGTCATCATGAAACGGGCTTGATCAAAAAGCTTTCGATCCACAATCGGCGGGAAAGCATTTTCAACGCGAATCCATTCATCCTCCGGGTTTCTGTGGCTGGCGGATTTAAGACGCTGGCTCGTCTTGTTATAGATCATCGTTCCGACATACAGCTCATTTTCAAGAATCGCGCGGATGGCCGACGCCGACCATTGCATCCCGCCGGGAGACGGAATCCTTTGGCCGTTCAGGTTCGAGGCGATCCTCCCCGGCGGAAATTGTTTATGAACGAACTCCGCAAAAATAAGGTGAATGACGGCGGTCTCCTCCGGTGCGCCCGGCGTGAGAGTCACCCGCTGATTCTGAATGCTCTTGCGCTGCCCTCTTTCCAGAATCTGAACAGGCTGCCGTTGTTCATCTAAAAGCAGACGATGGAAACCATACGGTGGAGTCCCGCCGGCACGAAAACCCTGACTGGCGATTTTGGCGCATCCCTTGAATACCTTTGTACTGAGTTCCCGGCTGTAGCTGGCGGCGCGATACCGCTCAATACTCAGATGAAGACCGTGCAACAGGTCGTTTTTCTCACCAAAGCCAATCGTGGTGAACACCACCTGCTTGCCATGCTTGGCACACAGGCCGGTAAAATATGCGGAAAGGTCGGTATCCTGATAGCGCCCCCACCGGCTGACATCAAGAACCAGCACAAAATCGAATTTCTCTTTTCCGCCCTGCACGTAATCATCGAGCAACTCGTTGAACGCGTCGCGTCCCTCAGTCGAGAGCCCGGACTTCCCCTTGTCGGCAAACTCGTGAATGATTTCAATGTTATTTTCCCGTGCAAACTGACGCACCTGGTCCTGCTGAATCTCGACAGAATTCTCCTGCCGGTCCTGAGCGGAATGACGATAATACGCGACCGCCCGCCGGGTGCCGCTCTGCGTGCTCGAATTAAACCAATCCATGCGCCATTTTCCCTTTTTCGGGGTGCTGACAGAACACCCCTCTACCCATGGAGAAAAATATAGGCACTTTTGGGAGGAAATTTGAAAATTGGTCAAATTATTCTTCGGACCGGACGCCCGGAGAGAGAGACCCGAGTATGTGCCGCGCGCGGCGACGGGTTAGAGATGCGTCGAGCAGCGCATCCAGGACTGCGATGATTGAAGCGTAACGTGACTCATCGCCGACCCGGGAGAGTGCGGCTTTGTGAATGGCCTTGCGGATTTTACGGAAGGCGCCACCGACCGGCTTGCCGTTCCGTTGCTTGCCTTTCAGGTGCTGGGAAACGGTCACCTGCGTGATGCCGAGCGCAGCGGCCACCTCAATCTGCGTCAGGTTTTCCAGATAGTAGAGCTCCATTACCTGCCGTTGCCGGGAAGTCAGAGCGGATAACATAATGGCCTGGACTACCAGCCCTATTTCTTCCGCCGCCCGCAGGCGCTCATCTATGTCCTGATCGGACTCCGCGCGGTACCCCATGCGCTTGCTGGCTGGCACACACGCCCATTGTTCTGGTGTAAAAAAAGTCTCCCGCCAATCTCCGTCGTTATCATCTGTCATGCCTCTTTGTAGAGGAGGCTACGAACTTGGCACGACATCCGCGGAAGGGACGCAAAGACGGAAATCTAACTTAGAGAATCAGACGCCTTCACAAGCCAAGTGCCTTTGACCTGACGAATCGGCCGAGTGTCGTCGGCGAATTTAACCCAGTATATGTCGGCATCGGGTTCGTCGGGATAGACGAGGATATCTTCGCTGACTCCAATCCGGATGCGGCCCAGCGAGACTGATCTGATGTCTGACAGTAGGGATTGCTCATTTTCCGGTCTTTAAAATGGTTTCCGCAGTCCACTCCACGCCGAAGCGCGCCTGAATCTGCTTAAGCTGGCCGGCAACCTCTTCTTCACTCCAGTCCCACTGCCAGGCATCCAGCGGAGCAGCGGAGAAATGCGGAGTGCCGTCCGGGGAAATCCGGCGGAGGTATTGCCCGTGCTCGTTGCGGATCACGACCTTCATTTGCTTCGTCCTGTCAGCAGATACTGCGGGGTTGTTTTGAGGATTTCCGCCAACGCGACAACTTCGAAATCCCGAACGCAACGGAAACCGGTTTCCAGCTTGGTCACGGCGGTTCGGGTGAGTTGAACGCCCTGTGTGGTGAGCGCCAGCATTAAATCCGTCTGGGTCATTTGGAGTTTCTGCCGTAGTCTGGCAACCCGCGGTCCAACGATGTTACGATCCTTCATGCTGGTAAGCCCCGCTTTATTTTATCAGGGAATAGAAGTGCGTAGCCCCCGCACCTACACTAAATTCAGACGGAGAATACTTGTCGGGACGAACGTACCAACAATTGGCCCATTTACATAGAGGACTCAACAGTGCTGCGGCAACGGTTAACAGTTTCGATCCGGTTAACGCCAATTCCACTTCGTAATTTTCTTTTACAAACCAATAATGATATGACTTCATAAGATGCCGCATGCAGTTCTCTATGTCTTGGGTGTGTATCTCTGTTATTTTAGAGACATCAAAGCGACTAGCTAAAACTCGTGCGGTGACTTTTGCAATTTTACTTCTGGGATTTGATGCGTTCGGAGCATAGAACTCCACGGCGTCAAATTCACGGGTATCCAACAAAGAAAAAAGCCGCTCATGCTTTGCGGAAGAAAACGCCATCAACGCGCGCCCTCTGGAAAAATCAAACGGGGATGAAGCGACTTTCATGATCGAATACGGACCAACCTCTCCAGTTAAAACATTATCCATAGCCTCAAGCAAAGAGAAGTCATCTTTCTCTGCAAGAGCCTGTTCGATTTTCGCAATGTCTCCATCTAGTGGGAAGCAACTCCCCGCTGATGTGTAGCAGATAGTGACCAGCGCTCCGTTACTAATAAGATTTGAAATTATAGTGTATATTAGGGGTTTGGAGAGTGCAGTAATGTCTACGAGAGCCTTCGCCCCTGGAAAAGTCAGGGCCCTCGACGCAATATCCTCGCATCCAATAATTTCGACACTTTTTTCCGCATGACTTGATTGCACCACGCGCTCAAATTCTAATTGTAACCCGGCTTCCGCATACGAAATTAAAAAATTCTTTTTTGCTTTTTTAACAGGAAACCACGCCTTAAACGACGCAATAGATCTATCCTCAAACCCAATCCCCGCTATGGAGACATCAAACTCCCCTAATGACGATAGATCCAGACTCTTGACGCTTGGCATTTTCCCTAAAAAATATTCTTCAGAAAATCGATCATTCTCGCCGACTCTTTTTCTTTCAATCTGATCAACCCAAAGAGAAGAAAGATCCATCTGCGTATTTTTTTTGTTACCGGTGTCATTCGAACCACCAGCATCAAACCCAATTAAATTCTCCTCACCGTCCTCGACAAGAACATCGCTTATCCTTTGATTTTTTAGCAGCAGCTCTTTTCGGTCAATGTTGGTATCGAACAACCACGCTTCCAGATCCTCCCCCGAAAGCTCAAATCGATCCCGTTCTCCCAATCCGATAAAGTTCGAAAGTCCATATACTTTTCGATATGTGAGTTTAAACTGATGAACAGGATCTCCATCATGAACTTTGCTTCGCCGTGCGGAGCTCCCGCCAGACAAAACAAAAACTCCCGCGTCAATCAGTTCCTGCAGTTTCTTTAACTGCCGTTCCTTGTCTCCGCTGGTCACACGAACATATATATCCGTATATTGCCTTAATCGTAATTTTTGATCCGAACTTTTTATGTTCAATGACTCCATCAATAGTCTGTGTGATGCCTGCGCAAAACTCTGCGCAAAGTCAAAAAGATCGGAATTCTTTCTCTTCAGGAAATATATTTGTCCGCTACAAAACTCCAAAAATGAATCGTTTTGGTTTTGAGGAGAGATCGCCCCGTCCTTTGTGCCGTGTTTTTTTAACATAAATTCGAAAATACGAATAATGTCTCCAATATCTCCGACGCACACTGATGCTAATGCAGAAAGGCCGTGGTATACCCTTTTGCGGCTGGCCTTTCTATCCTTTGATTTTGCTATTTCTCGGGCGATAGACTCCAACGTCGTATCTCCAAGCAAATGTGCAGGATCCTTCGGGACATCATTTTCATGCTTCGGATAATTGGCACTGAACTTGGCTCTTCTCAATAAAATATCAATAGCAAACTGCTTGCCGCTCTTTGTCACATTTGTGCGCTTATAAACATCTGCGCCCAGATCAAATTCCACATAATCCCGCCCTTCGCGTGCATTTTCAATTTGCCCAGGAGACTGAAGCGCCAGCTCTAGTGTTTGATTTTCGGTTGTAAGTCGAAAAGAACAAATTTCTTTTTGGAATAAAAGCGGAGAAATTAGTTCGCGAATGGGGCGAGGATCCAGATACCGAGTAGAGACATCGTCTAACAAAAATAATATTTTCGCTTGTGCCCAAATAGATGCCGAACTTCTGATGGCCTGGGCCAACACTTCAAATGCTTCTGCGGGGCTTATTGCCAGCTTTATTCTCTTTTCGCCATCTACACTGCCTGCCGTCTGTCGCATTTCTGCCAGCTTTTTCTCAAAAGAATAATTACTCGCAAACATGGTTTTGAAATCCTGTCCCTGTAGACACATGCCCAAGGCTTCGGCTAATCGGTCACGATATCCCGGCAATAATACGCCCTTATTAATATCCTCCAGGTGCCTTATCGCACGAATTGACTCTAATGCGTAAGACAACAGCAGTTTTTCAAACGGGGCTTTGATGGTCGGATTCCTTCGACCAAAAACATCTAACAGACGACAGCAGGATA
>JBAYVX010000153.1:0-4808 GCA_041674365.1 Kiritimatiellales bacterium
ACGGTCACGCCAAAGCGGTTGAGCTGATTTATGACCTGATTCAGAAAGACCGGATCACTGCGGATGACCTGTTCAATCTGCACCGTTGCGTGATGCAGAAAAGCGCGATTGATTCGCTGCGGCCGGTCGGCGACTGGAAACGCGATTACAACGGCACAACCGGCGTCAAAGACGGGCGGCCGGTTTACATGGAATACGCCAGCCCGGACGATACACCAAAGCTGATGATCCGCTGGATCAAAGAGTTCAACCGGAAGTTAAGCTCTGCTTCGTCACCGGCAAAAGCGGTCAATGTGTACACCTGGGCGCACCTGAGTTTTGTGCGCATTCATCCGTTTTTCGACGGCAACGGACGCGTCGCCCGCCTGATTGCCAACCTGCCGCTGCTGAAATGCGGCTGGCCTCCGCTGCTGATTTCAATTGAACGCCGCGCGGAATACATTGATCTGCTGTGGAGCTACGAAAATGCGATCGGCATCATCAAAGCCGGCTCACCGTTTCTTCCCCCGCATTCCGCCGTTACTTCCTTCAAAAACCTGCTCCATAAAGAATGGCACGAATCCCTCCGGCTGGTTGAGGATGCCCGGAAACAGGCATCCGTCCGCTAATATTTTCCAATGTCTGGAAACTTCTTGGCGTCTTTGCGGTTAGAAATTGCCGCTTCGCTTCTTTTCGAGAATACGAAAAGCACTTTGCCTCTTCACTGCGTTTCGTTGCCGTCGCAATAGCGCCAGCCAGTTGGCGAATACGCCTGCTCGGAATACCTCAGGTCCAATGTCTGGAACCCATCCGCGTTCATCCGTGTCCATCCGTGGTTAATGGTTCCAATCTTCGGAACTTTCCGTGTGTTCGGTGTATTCCGTGGTGAAAATTTTTCCAAGGTTTGGAAAATTCGCGGCCATTCGCAGTTCAATTCTTCCAACCATTGGAAACCCTCCGTGCCTCTGTGTCCTCTGTGGTAAAAAATTCTCTCACTCTTTGAACGGGCTTTTGGCGAGGTTGCGGCGGAGGCGTTTGATGAGCAGACCATTGCGCGGCTGGTCGAGGTCTTTCGGGAGAATGACTTCGTTGTCAACGAGCGTGGCGCCGACGACGCTTTCGCAGGCCTGTCTTAACATCCATCCAGCGGCGCCGGTGTAGCCGCTCCAGATCATGCGGCCCGGGTCGTGGACGGTGAGAACATCGGCGCACTGCTGATTGGGCTGTCCGCCGTAGTTTTCAATCTCTTTGCCGCGCGTGTGCGGGATGGCGGAAATCTTGTACCAGAGCCGGACGGCGGCATCGCGATAGTGTTTCGCGGTTTCCTGATCGCCCTTCGCGGCGAACTGTTCGGCGAGCAGACGGCAGGCGCGCGTGAGCCACTGGACGCCGTGCGAGTACATGCCGTTTTCGCGCACGCCTTCGGGATAGGTGCTGCTGCGTCCGAGATAGGGCTTGGTATTTTCACGCAGCGCAGGCCAGCCGAGGCTGATGGTTTTTTCGCCTTCGAGAATCCGCAGCGCCGTGTCGAGCGCGATGCGGCTTCGTTCCGGATTGATGCCGGCAAAGACGGCCCACGCCGCGCCGAGCGCGTCGGTTTCCCAATAGCCGGCGCCTGCTTTGCCGATCTCGGTTCCGTCGTCGTGGATGGCGCGCAGATAGCGGTCGGTGCGCCACACTTTTTCGATGTTGCGTCCGAGCCGCCGCATTTCCTGTTCATAGTGATGGCGGCTGAGTTTGCCGTCGCGCGCGCCGATAAACGGCAGAAGATTTTTCAAAACGCAGACGAGGAAGAACGCGAGCCAGACCGATTCGCCGCGCCCTTTGCTGCCGATCTCGTCGAGGCCGTCGTTCCAGTCGCCGGTGCCCATCAGCGGAAGTCCGTGGCGGCCGAGACGGTGAATCAGCACGAGATCAACGGCGCGCATGACGTGGCGGTAAACCGAATCGCTGCGCGGCGAGCGGAGCGGATAGAAGCCCATGCCGTGCTTACCGGCGGGCAGCGGCGCGAGCGGCGTTTCGGCTTTGAGATAACTGACCTGTTCGTCGAGGATCGTCCGGTCGCCGGTCATGCGGACATATTCGCCGACGCCCCAGCCGAGCCAGAGCAGGTTGTCGCTGGCGTGCGAGCGGCTGAGGAATCCGGTGCGTCCGTCCTGCTGCAGGAAGAACCAGTGGGCGACATCACCTTCAGGGAACTGCTGGGCGGCGTTCAGAAGAAGCTGGGCGCGCGCCAGTGACGGATCAACCCAGATCATGTTGACGGTGTCCTGCAGCTGATCGCGGAAGCCGAACGCGCCGGAGGCCTGATAGAATCCTTTGCGCGCCCAGATGCGCTCGGAGAGCGTCTGGTATTTCATCCATTTCACATAAGCATCGAACTCCGGATCGCCGGTTTCAATCTTGAGCGTGAACTGCAACGCAAGCCACCAATCGCGCGTCGATTGCAAACTGTGTTCAGCATTGTCCAATGCCTGGAAAGTTTTCACGCAGGCTTCGGCCTGTTTGCGGCTGTCGGCTTCGCCGAGCACGATGGAAATCACCTGTTCACCGTTCGCCGGAATTTCGACGGTGGTCAGCATCGCGGCAACGGGAAATTCGTCGGTCTCGGCCGGAGCGGGCGCGCCGCTTTCGACAAACAGCGGACGGTCAAAACTGCGGCCCGCCCCAAAAAAGCAATCGCGCCGCGTAACGAGCTGCTCGACCTGTGCGCTCATGGCGGCGAAGCAGGTTCCGGTGCGGAAGCGGTTGCGCGGATTTTCAAAATAGAGCGCGCCGGTTTTCCGATCATTGGAAATCAGCAGCGCGCCCGCCTGCTCGGGGCTGTGCGCGAGGGCGATCTGGAAGTACGGCGCGACGCGCAGGCGGCGCGGCGCGATGCCGGTGTTGCGGATTTTGAGAATATAAACGCCCAGCGGTTCGTCGAGCGGCACATGGACGGAGAGTTCGGTTTCGAGTCCGCCCTTCTTCATCTTAAAGGTGGCGCTTCCGTCGAGACTGAAGAGGACGTCGTGTTCGGCGGTTTTATCTTTGAGCGGATCATAGCAAGGCGAGAACCAGTCGCCGGACTGCTCGTCGTACAGATAAACGGCCTCGGATGGAATCTGGTCGCCGGCGAGGTCGGCCCGGTCGGGCGTCAGCCGGTTCTGTTGCGCGTTGCCGCTGGCCGATGAGTGCAGCCCGTGGTTGGTGACGGCGACAACGTGGCCGAGTGCGTTGGCCATTTCGTGGTCGAATGGACGCGGCGTGAACGGCGTGAGCACGCGCAGCGTGTTGCCGCCGTCGAGATATTCGGTGTAGCGCTCCGGCGTGCCGGGCGGGATTTCGCCGTGTCCGATTTTGAGCGGACGATCGGGCTGTTTAACTTCGCGAAGTGACGAATCAATTTCTGGTTTCAGGTGTTTGAGAATGAGCTGCGCAGCGCGCTGTTTCTGTTCGCAGGCTCCGATCAGAATTTTGTGCGAGGTTTTGCCGTTCGCCGGAAGCGGCGCATCCAGCAGCAGCGCGCCGATCGGGTCAAAGGTGGGGAGCGCGTCTTTGTTGAGCGCTTCGCGGAAGGCAAGCGTCTCGAGTGCGCGCGGCGTCCAGACGGTTCCGGCGCGGCCGATAAAGTCAATACGGCCGGTGAGAATACCGGCCGGTTTTTTCTGCGATGCAAGAATACCGTGCAGTTTCGTACCACGGTGAAGCGCTTTGATGGCGTTGAGCCCGGTGTTGTACGACATTTCGGGATAAAGCCGGTTGTACTGCGTGTGATTGCGGTCGGCTTCCGGACGATTAAGCATCCATTCGAGATACGGAACAATTTTGAGATGGCGCGCAGTGCCGCTGAGGTTTTCCAGTTCGATCTCCCACAGTTCGACCGGATCGTTGCGGCCCGGCAGCCGGATCGTAACAGTGACACAAACCTCGTTGGAAATATTGATCACTTTGATCTGATCGCTATCGCATTCCCAGCAGGAGGGATGGAACTGTTCTTTGGGATAATTTCCCAGCACCGGCCATGAGCAGAGCGGCTTGCCGGTCGCATCTGTTTCGACGACGAAGAGAATGCGTCCGGACGGATCGACTTTTTCGAAGGCGCAGCGGCTGATGCCGAATCCGTTCGAGGTGAGAAACGAGTTGATCTCGCCGCTTTTTTTCAGCTCGACGGAATATTTATTGTTCACCAGCCGGAAGGTGCGCTCGATCCGCTTTTCGCGATGCGCGATGAGCTTGCGGCGCAGCGTAAAGAGCAGCGTCATGATCAGCGCAGCCGCGAGCGAAGCGTAGAGAATCGAGAGCAGACTGATTTCGAAGGTCGCCTGCTTCGCCTGAATGGCGACGCCCGCGCTGAAGACCTGCTCCCACTGGTCGCCTTTGGGCAGATAGAACGGAATCAGAAGCGGCGCCCAGGTGGTAAAGCGCTTGACTGCTTCGGGGATGAAGCGGGCGCTCGCTTCGCGCCCGACAAATTTCGCGCAGCGTTCGTCGAGCCGGTCGACGCCGAGGAAGGAAAGATTGACCAGTGTGGCGACGCGCAGCCCCATGTGGTCGATCCAGATGATAATCTGGAACCAGGCGTAGCCGATGATCCAGCTGAAGACGGTCAGGCTCCACGCGGTGAAGCCGGAGGCGTCGCGCGTGAGGCTGTTGTAGATGGCGAAGAAGGTGCGGATGAGTCCGTCCTGATTGTACCAGGCGGCTTCGGCCATCGGGCGCAGGAAGGTGAAGATCAACGGCGCCATCCAGAGGCCCCAGCGCAGAACATAGACGGTGCCGTCAGCCAGCTCGGTGACGCCGCCGCGCGTGGCGATGCGTCTGATGGAAGAGACATCGCGATTGAGCAG
>JBAYVX010000154.1:0-4778 GCA_041674365.1 Kiritimatiellales bacterium
AACATCTAGGCTTCTCATGGAAGCATTGGAAAAGAAAAAGGCGGGGTCTTGAACCCCGCCCTACAGAATTTCTGTGTATTCCGTTTGATTAGCGACGACGGCAGAGGAACGAAATTCCGGCGCCGATCATCAACAGCGACAGCGTGGCCGGCTCGGGCACGATCGTAAAGTCGTCGTAGCGCGAGGTCGTCGATACTCCATCAGACGTAGCGGCGAACAGCCCGAAGCTGGTGATGTTACCAGTGGGCAACGCAACAGAATCGCCCGAAAGGCCGGCAATATCGAACGTGCCGCCGCTTCCAAGCGTACCGCTATTCAGCTGCCACCACGAAGCATCTGCAAACGCTACGCTGCGCTCCGCCCAATCGGTCGAGCTGATAAAATTCTCCACAGCGGCCGACACATACCAATTACCACCGACCTCAATCGCAAGCCGCGTGTCGGTGTTCCGGGTGCTGCCTTGGGCCCACGAGAATACCAGAGCGTCGGATTGAGCGATCGGTCCATATTCAACAGTGCTGTTCAACCACCAGCGGGAACTGGACGCACTCAGAGCGATGCGGCCATAGGTTGCGGTATTTGCTGTTTGGCCTTCGTACCAGTTGTTCACGCCATTCGTGTTGGGGGAATAGGTGGTGGGACTGGGCGAGATTATGTTCTGGAGAGTCGTTTTATCTTGAACATTCCCGCCCGCACCAGTGGTATCAAAGCTGATCCAGCACCGCCAGCCGACGGTAGTAGCATTTGTGCTGGACGAAAGAGCCGGGAAAGTTTCCCGATAGATCACATCTGCATTTGCCGTACTGCACCACGCCACTGCGAGTAGCGTAGCTGCCAATAGAGTTGTCTTACTCCACTTTTCCATAACGATTCTCCTTGTTTTCGATTTCCTAAGAATTGCCACCCACCATGGGCGCAACTCATACGTATGAATGTTTATTTCATTAAAACGGGGTTCAGTCAATAATTTTTAAATCAAATTAGTCTAGGGGTCAGTCCGATATTTTAATATTTTTTAATTTTTGCATGATGGGCTGCGCCTGTTCCTCATCCGCCCTTTTGACCAGAACTGCAAAATTAGTGGCTTTTCCCATACGTAGGTTTCGTTTGATCCAATCATTGGAAACGCATGTGTTCTTGCGAATGATTTGCGCAAGGCAGCACTTTTCTGCACAGTTTTTTTTCATTTTTTTCAGGTCGGACTCGCTGATACGAAGTGCACTCAATCCAGCTTCAAAAAGTTTGGTCGCGTCGATCTCATCGTGCTGTTTGGTTTCGGTTCCGTTGAATGACTCCCGTTTTCCGCTGACGCCAATAATTCTGTCCAGCTTGCCGATCATATTCTCACAGAAGTCCGCGTTGCCGAAACACCATCCCCGCCGGATGTCGGCCCAGCGTTCGTCAGCGTCCTTCGGCGTTGCGCTGTTTGCAATTTCCACCACCCGCTTCTGCATGATACGGCGGAATGAATCACGTCCGGTTTTATCATCCGCCAGCCCCGCAGCGCCGAAAATTCGATCCACGGAAAGCCAGCTTGGGCGTTTGGATGGATGAAGATACAGCGAATAGCTGCTCCAGCGGTAGTCGCTTAAATTTCCCGCAGATAAATCGAAGAGACCGGCCCGAGCCGGGTTCAAATGAATGTAGCTGCCGACGGTTTGAAAATACTCACCGCCGGAATGATCCACGAGCAATGCTTTGTATCGGCCCTGGAGTAAATGCCCCCATTGATTATGCCGGGAATTGAAGCGTTGGGTGTATGTGCCTTGCAGCCACTTCATTCCTGCCACCAGATTCGCCTGCGGCGTTTCCAGCAGTAAATGATAATGATTACCCATCAGCACAAACGCATGGATGCGCCATCCGGTTCGTCCGCAGGCTTCGGCGAGCGTATCCAGAAAGGTCTCGCAATCCCGGTCGTCCAGAAAGATAGCATCTTGCCGGTTGCCGCGGCTCATGACGTGATAGATCGCTCCGGCAAATTCGATTCTGGGTTTTCTTGGCATGACGGATTTTTAGCACGGCAGGCAGGAGCGCTCAATAAAAAATATTAAAATATCGGACTGACCCCTTCCTTCCTCCCTTCCTTCCCTTCCTCGATGGTTCGGTCGTATTTTTGGAAGTAGCTTTTGCAGAAGGCGCGGGTTGCCTGATAAGCAATCAGCGCTTTGCGATAAGACTGCAGGCTTTCATATCCGCCGTGTTTCGGGATGAAGTGCTCCTCGCTCATGCGGGGAATTTAAAAAACCTAAACGACCGGAACGACAAAAAAGTTAAAGAAATAAATCTCGTCTTTTTATGTCATTGGAGCCGTTTAAGTCGTTTTTTTCTTAACCCACCGCAATATTCACCAGACGGCCGGGGACGACGATGACCTTTTTGATCGCCTTGCCTTCGGACCAGCGGATAACCGCTTCGTCGGCGACGGCGAGTTTTTCGATCTCTTCATTGGTCGCGCTGGACGGGACAACGAGCTGTCCGCGGACTTTGCCGTTAACCTGCAGGGCCATCTGGATTTTGTCGCGGTGCAGCGCGGCTTCGACGCATTCCGGCCACTGCGCGGAGAGAATTCCGCCGGTGTGTCCGAGTTCTTTCCAGAGCTCTTCGGCGATGTGCGGCGCGAAGGGCGAGATCAGGACGATCACTTTTTCAATCGCGTCGCGGAAGACCGCTTTGACCTGATCGGACGAGCTGTCGTCGACTTTGATTTCGTCGATGGCGTTCATCAGTTCCATGATGGTCGAAATGGCCGTATGGAAATGGAACGCGCCGTCGAGGTCGCGGGTGATTTTCTGCACCGACTCGTTGAGCTTGCGGTAGAGATCGCGCTCGGCCTTTTCCATCTTGCTCATATCCAGTGGCGCAGGCGCCCCCGCCTGCGAAAGAACGGCAGACGGGGGCGTCTGCCCCACGAGAATTTCTTTATTCTGCCAGACGCGGCGCCAGATGCGGGCGAGGAAGCGGAAGGAGCCTTCGACGGCGGCATCGTTCCACTCGGCTTCTTTTTCGGGCGGGCCGATGAAGAGGGTGTAGAGGCGGACGGTATCGGCACCGTAGTTTTCAATCAGTTCGTTCGGGCTGACGACGTTGCCTTTGGATTTGCTCATTTTATAGAGCTTGCCGTCGATGTCGCTCTTCTTGCAGATCATGCCCTGCGTGAAGAGTTTGGCGAACGGCTCGTCGAAGCCGATCAGACCGAGATCGTGAATGACCTTGGTGAAGAAGCGGGCGTAGAGCAGGTGCAGAATGGCGTGCTCAATGCCGCCGATATACTGGTCGACCGGCAGCCAGTTGTTGCAGGCTTCGGTGTCAATCGCCTGCGAGCCGTCGCGGGCGCTGAGGTAGCGCAGGAAATACCAGCTTGAATCGACAAAGGTGTCCATGGTGTCGGACTCGCGCCGCGCGGGCTCGCCGCATTTCGGGCAGGTGCAGTTCATGAACGATTCGGAGCGCTTCAGCGGCGACTCGCCGGTCGGCTTGAACTCGACGTCGGTCGGGAGCAGAACGGGCAGTTCGTCGTCGTTGACCGGAACGGTGCCGCAACGGTCGCAATAGACGATCGGAATCGGAGCGCCCCAGTAGCGCTGGCGGGAAATCAGCCAGTCGCGCAGGCGGAAATTGATGGTGCCTTTGCCAAAGCCTTTTTCTTCCGCAAATTTTGTCATCGCACCGATCGCTTCGCGGTTGGGCAGACCGGTAAATTCACCGGAGTCGCAGCAGGTGCCGTCTTCGGTATAGGCGTCTTTCATCTCAGAAAGGACGAGCGAGCCGACGGCGTTCTGGATGGAAAGCTTGATCGGCAGGTTGTATTTGTGCGCGAAGGCCCAGTCGCGGGTGTCATGCGCGGGCACGGCCATCACGGCGCCGGTGCCGTACATCAGCACATAGTCGCCGACCCATAGCGGAACCTGTTCACCGGTGAACGGGTTGATCACATAGCGCCCGGTGAATACGCCTTTCTTTTCGAGCACGTCGGATTCGCGGTCGAGGTTGGTCAGCTTCGCGCTGTCGGCCACAAACTTCAGTACGTCCGCTTCCTGCGGCAGACCGGCGATCATCTCTTTAAGGTTCGCGTATTCCGGCGCAACGACCATGTAGGTGCAGCCGTAGATGGTGTCGACGCGAGTGGTGAAGCAGGAAACCTTGTCGGAGCTGTCTTTCACGCCGTCTTCGCGCGGGACGAGGGCAAAGTCGACCTCGGTTCCCTCGGAACGGCCGATCCAGTTGCGCTGCATCGTCTTGACGCGCTCCGGCCAGCCTTCCAGTTTGTCGATATCGTCGAGCAGACGCTGGGCGTAGTCGGTGATTTTGAAGAACCACTGTTCGAGCGCCTTCTGAACGACGACGGAGTCGCAACGGTCGCACAGACCGTCAACCACCTGCTCGTTGGCCAGCACGGTGGCGCAGTCGGGGCACCAGTTGACGTTGCTCTTTTTCTTATACGCCAGCCCGCGGTTGAACATCTGAATGAACAGCCACTGCGTCCATTTGTAATATTCCGGCTCGCAGGAGGTGACTTCTTTGTCCCAGTCGTAGCAGCAGCCCCAGGCGGCCAGCTGTTTTTTCATGATCGCGATGTTCGAAAGCGTGCTTTCGCGCGGCGGGGTGCCGGTTTTGATGGCGGCGTTTTCGGCGGGCAGGCCGAACGCGTCCCAGCCCATCGGCGAGAGAACGTTGAAGCCGCGCATTTTTTTATAACGGACGACGGCGTCGCCGATGATGTAGTTGCGGCCGTGGCCGACGTGCAGTTTGCCGGACGGATAAGGGAACATCATCAG
>JBAYVX010000155.1:0-4777 GCA_041674365.1 Kiritimatiellales bacterium
CGCCGACGCAATTGTGGATATCACCGAAACCTGCTCTTCGCTGCGCGCACACAATCTGCGCATTGTGGACACCCTGATGGAGTCCTACACCAAATTCTTTGCCAATAAAGCGGCCTGGGCCGATGATTGGAAACGTTCAAAACTTGAAAAAATCGCCCTGTTGCTGACGGCCGCGCTCAACGCCGCCGACAAGGTGCTGCTCAAGATGAACGTGAATGAAAAAAATCTTCCGCAAGTTAAAAAGCTGCTGCCGTCGCTGCACGCGCCGACGGTCAGCGGTCTATCCGACGACGGCTGGTTTGCCGTTGAAACGGTGGTGGACGAATCGGTGGTGCGGGAGATTATTCCCGAGTTAAAAGCCGCCGGTGCAGAAGGCATTATTGAAATCGGCTTAAACAAAGTTGTAGCATAAGCGCACAAAGGAAAAAGATACATGGGTACCATTAAGAAATGGCGTAAGACCAAGATGTCGAAACACAAACGGCGTAAACGCCGTCGTGAAGTCCGGCATAAAAAGAAATAATTTCTCTCTGAAAAGAGGGGTTGTTATGCGCATCTCCCGCAAAGTCCGGATCTCCGAAGCCCTGCTTCTCGGCGGCCTGTTCCTGTTCGGCGGTTGCGCATCTCCTTCAAAGCCTCGGCTGAGCGTAAATGCACAGGCCGAGGCTTTGTCTCATTTCAGCCTCGGCCTGCTGGCCGGGGCCGGCGGCAACTCCCCGGCCGCCCTTGAACATTTGGAAGCGGCGATCCGGCTTGATCCAACCGAAGAAAAACTCTACGCCCCTGCTGTGGCGATGGCGCTTGAATTGAAGCAGACCAATAACGCTGTCCGACTGGCGCGCCAATTGGTAAAACACTGCTCCGGTGCGGCAAATTCGCAGTTGCTGCTCGCTCAGGTTTATGTGTTGACCGGCCAACCGGAACAGGCCGAGTCACTTCTCCGTAAAGTACTGATAAAATTCCCTGATAATCCGGAAGCTCCGCTTCTGCTCGCCCGGTTTTATATTTCACAGGAACGGCGCATTGATGCATTTAAAATATTGCGTACCGCCGTCACAATACAGCCCCGAAACGCCGAGTTGTTCCATCTGCTGGGAACACTCTGTGTCGACAGTGCCCGCAAGTCGGGTGACACTTCGGCGATTCAGGAAGGAATCACTTTTCTGCAACAAGCCATCGCGCTGGATCCTCAAGATCCGCTCCGCTGGCAGCAACTCGGGCTTGCATGGCTGGCTGTTAAACAGCCGGAAGAGGCGCTGACAGCTCTTCAGGAGGCCCGCCGCTATGCGCCGGCAGACCTGACTTTAGCGGGTCAGATGTTTGAGCTTCTGATCCAGATCGGAAAATACGACGACGCTATGGCACTTTATGACCAACTGGCGGCAGAAACCGGAACAACCCCCGAGCTCTGGCTGCAGTATCTCTCCGAAAAAATGCCGAAAGAGGAGCACACGCATCTGATCAGTCACCTGGAATCTCAGATTCGCAAACAGCCGCGGGCCGCGGTTTTTTATTATGCACAGCTTGGAGCTCTCTATATCGGTGAACACAAAAACCGGGAAGCTGAAACGGTTCTGCTGAAAGCACTCGAGCAGTATCCTGACGACAACCGCCTGCGCACTGTACTGGGCTATCTGCATTTGCAGCAGGAGCGCTACGATGAAGCATACAGCGCACTGGAAAGTGTGAGAACAGAATCTCCGGAGGCGGAATGGTCAAGCAATCCGTTCTTCCTCTTCAACTTTCTGGTTTCCGCACAGAAGAGCGGCCATCTGGAGGAAGCCGCTCAGATACTGGCTTCGACCTATACAAACAACCCGGTCATCATCAACCAGTATATGAATTCTTTGTTGACCGACCGGACGCCGGTCTCAACGGAAAGCGCCATTGAGCTGCTGAATGTTTTTTACACTCTAAGCCCCGAAGCCGCTGAAGCGCTTTATTACCTGATGGTGCTGCAGGCGGAGCAGAAAGAATACAAACAGGCACTGGAAACCGCCGGGAAGTTTGAAAAACTTGTGCAGAAAATCGGCCAGACCAATCTGCTTAGCGGATCGTTTTATTATCAGCTTGCCTCTCTTTATGAGCGAACCGGCCAGCTTGAATCCGCGGAAAAACTCTTTTTCAAGGCAATTGAACTGGGCGAATGTGCCGTCGCGGCCGCCTCTCGGAACTACATTGCCTATATGTGGGCTGAACGCGGCGAAAAACTGGAGCTGGGACTGTCTCTGGTTCAACAGGCGCTGACTGTCGATTCGGAAAACGGCGCGTTCCTCGATACGCTGGGGTGGATTTATTACATGCAGGGCCGTTACACCGAAGCACTGAAGGAACTTCAAAAGGCTCAATCGGTTATTCAGGATGATCCGACAGTGTGGGAACATCTGGGTGATACCTATTCAAAGCTTGGTAACCGGGATGAGGCTTTCAAACATTGGAAAAGAGCACTGGAACTGAATCCGGGATCGGAACGGCTGATAGAGCTGCTCAAAGCAAACGGGTTTACGCCAGACAAATACCAGGCGCCAGAGGATATCCCCGAAGATACGACTCCCCAGCCATAGGACATTTTCCGGCAGGCTGCACTTCCAGCAGCCGTAAAGCCCCCTCGCCTGCTGCCACCAGAAAACCGGCGCCGGCCGTTTCGAGAATTTCCCCGGGCATTCCTTTACGATCTTCGACAGCCGCACGTAATACTTTCAGACGTTGCCCGTCAGGCATTACGCAAAAGCAACCAGGCCATGGAACAAGACCGCGAATCCGGTTGCGAAGATTTTCCGCAGGAAGCGTCCAGTCAAGCCGCCCGTCCGCTTTGGTGAGCTTGCAGACTTCGGTCGCAACGTTATCGTCCTGCGGACACCTTTTAACCGTACCATTCCGAATCTGTTCAATGGCCTTCATCAGCAGTTCCGCGCCCCGTGCCGCCAGAACCGGTTCGAGCGTAGCTGACGTATCGTCTGAACCAACCGGCACTTCGCATTGCAGGATGATGTCGCCGGCATCCATTTTTTCGCTCACATAAAGAATCGTCACGCCGGTAACGGTGTCGCCGTTGGCCACAGCCCATTGAATAGGCGATGCCCCGCGATATTTTGGCAGCAGTGAAGGATGCAGATTAATGGCGTGGTGTTCCGGAAGCGCCAGCACCACCGGAGGAATGTATTGACCATAGGCGACCACAACAAAAAGATCGGCTTTTAGCGCAGCCAGCTCCGTTAGGCAGTCTTTAACTTTTTCCGGGGAAAGAACCGGCAGGCCGTGCTCCTGCGCAAAGATTTTAACAGGACAGGGTGTGAGATGCTGTTTACGGCCGGCAGGACGATCCGGCTGGGTGACTACTGCGACAACTTCATCCTGCACGCTGTCCAGCAGGGCTTTCAGTAGAGGAAACCCGATGGCCGCTGAACCAAAAAAAACCACACGCATGATGATACCGGCTCCGGTTATTGCAGTGTACCCTCGCCCTCGGGTTGTTTCTGCATCTGATCAGCACTCCAGCGCACGCTGTCAGTCAGGAAAAGCTGATCCTGCTTATTCAGTGCAAACCCTTGTTTAAGAGGAAAGTCTTTGGGCAGACGCCCCATCATCACAGGAAGCCATGTTTTTTCAGTTCCTTCGAGCAGAGATGATACGAAGGGACGATCTTTCGTGAGCGTGGTGATGTAGAGCCCGCTGATATATTTGCGGTAGTCGTTGATCTCGTAATAATCGTCCAGTGTTTTCGGCAGCAGGATAGAAATACGTTTTCCGTACCATGCGGTTGCCCACGGCATATCGGTGCAGATCACTTCGGTCGGCTTGAGCAGTTCGCTCACACGCATGATAAACGGAGCGTAGTACGGAGGATACGGAAGACCCGGTGCGGAGGACATAAAAATAGTGACCAGCAGCGGAAGTGCTGTCAGTCCAATAACAAGCCCCGTCAGTCCAAGTTTGTATATCTGGATATTCAGATCAAGACGATCAAGCAGGATGGAAAAGAAGGCCAACCCATAGAGAATCACAAACGGCCAGAAGATGTGATAGAGCTGGAGGGTCGATTTGTCAAAGAAACAGGCTCCGATAAAAAAGAGAATCATGGAAAGTCCGATACCCCAACGAAGGTTGTGCACATGCACACGTACAAAGCGGTAGAAAAAAGTCACCATAAAAAAGGCAATCAGCAGGCCGCCACCCATGGAAGTAAACCCGGTTTCATAAAGGTTGCTGAAGTTTTTCACCCACTTGGCTTTCGCCGCACTAAAATCAGAAACGAGACTGAAGCTCGGTTTCAACGTGCGCATCAGCGAGTCGCCGGGATACTTGGCGGAATCAATCAGCGCAGCATATGGCGCCAACCCCAGCGGTGATCCGGAAAGCCGATAATTGCGCAGCAGCCAGGGTGAAACGATTAAAAAGACAAGTGCAACGTAAAAGAAAGCCAGATGGCCGCCGCGTTGCGTTCGCGAACCCATCAGCCAGATAAACAGCGCCACCCCCGGAATAACGGCGATCGCTGCATAATGTGTTAAAAATGCTGCCGCAGAGAAAAACACGGAAAGAGAGAAAAGCAGCATCCAGTTCCAACGCGGCTTCCGCTCCCGGCGGTGAATCATGGCTAATAGCGCAAAATAAATCGCGCCGAGAACAAAAAATACAAGAACCGGCATTCCGGCACCTTGAATGCTGTCCTGCCAAACCATTTCACTTAAAAAATACGTCAATACACTCAATAACCCTATTTTATTGGAAAACAGCTTCCTCCCCAGCAGATAAAGCAACAGACCGGAAAGCGCCG
>JBAYVX010000156.1:0-4774 GCA_041674365.1 Kiritimatiellales bacterium
CCCCCATTCTGCTCTCCTCGACGCAACTCATCACCTTGTGGGATATGGTCGCACTAAGCCTGAACGCCGATGTCGTCAACCGCTCGCCGCTGTTTAAGGGTATGCGCAAAGGACAGGTCAAAAAGATCATCCTGCTCGGTGAAGTCCGCGAAGCCGCTGCCGGTATCCGCGCCGTTACCGCCGGCGAACAGGGCTCGAGCATGTTCCTGCTGCTGGAGGGGTCTGTGAAAATTGAAGCCGAAGGCAGCGAAATCGCCCGGTTGAATCCCGGCGAGATTTTCGGCGAGATTGCACTGGTCAACCCCGGCCCGCGCTCAGCCGATGTCGTCGCGCTTGAGCCGCTTAAATACATCGAGATCAGCTGGCAGGGTCTGCAGAATATGCAGAAACGCTTCCCGCGTCTGGCCGGTAAAGTTTTCCTGAACCTCGCCGCCATCCTCGGCGACCGCCTCGTGCAGACTGACAAAAAACTAATCGCCGCCACCCGCGGTTAAACGAAAGGTTCTATCATGAATCGCTTGATCGCCCTTGCGACGCTGGCCGCCGTTTGTACGACATTCGCTGCCGATGACCCCTTCGCCGATTTCGCCGCGCTTGAAGCCGATGCCGCCAAAGCGGCCGCAAAACCGGAAGCCGGTGCATTCGGCAAACTCGGTGAAAACCTCAGTGGCAAAGCCATTATGCAATACACCGCCTTTTTCAACGATCGGCAGAAACAAACCGGAAGCGACAACAAAAATCACTTCTGGGATACAGTGCTTGAGCTCAACACCTGGACCGGCGGTAATGACTGGCGAATCGATGTCAGCGGCTGGATGCAGGCCGGAAATCAGGATCACACGTTTTCCGGCGTCAGCCCGGATGCGGGAGCCCTCTTCCGCGACACCGATGATCAGGATCACCGCTATCTCACCCTCAACGAGCTCTACCTGACACTCAACTTTAACAGCTGGGATCTTACTCTCGGTAAAAAGATTTTCAAAAACGGCCTCTCGGCCATTTACTCCCCCGCCGATAAACTGCGCCCCGTCGCCGGTTACGATCCGCTCAACGTCCGCGACCTCGGCATCTGGCAGGTTCGCGCCGATTTCTACCGCAATCAGACCACATGGACCTTCGCCGTCCTGCCGGTTTATCAGCCCGACAAAGTGCCGCACACCAGCTCACGCTGGGTCAACGCCCCGGCAGGTCCGTCGCCAGCCTCGGACTATCCTGATATGGATCCGAAAGACTTCGGCTGGTTTGTCCGCGGTAAAACCGTCAAAAACGGCTGGGATCTGTTCGCCTCGCTTTATACCGGCCCCGGCCGCCAGTACGTAATGGAAAACAGGGGAACCCTGCTGGCGCCGGTTCTCGTCCGCCGGGTTCCCGGCGTCATCAACCCCGCCGCCGGTTATTCCACCACCCGCGGCCGCTGGGAATTCCACGGTGAAGCCGCCTACACCGATGCATACCGAAACGATGACCAGGACTACATCTCCGTCGTGCAGGGCACCACCCTCACCATCGACGGCGACCGTGTCAGCGATCTGGGGCTCGAACAGATTCTCGCCACCTTTGAAGCTGCATGGGAATGGACCACCGACCGACAAACCGCGGCGAATTACATTACTGATTCCGACAGTACCCGCGCCGGACAAAGCGATCTCATCACCCGCCTTCAGTTCAAGGTCAACGAAGACCTCAGCTTTGAATACAACAGCCATATCATTCTCGGGAAATGGGGCTATGCCAACCGCTTCGGCGGCAGCTGGAAATTCATGAACAACCTCACATGGCGCACCGGCGTAGAATTCTTCGGGGGCAAGTCCGGCGGCGGCCCGGCAGCCGGCCTCAACAATCTCGGCGTCAACTACGGCGGCTGGAAGCGTAACAACCGCCTCGTTACCAGCCTCGAATACGAATTCTGACCGCGCGGTTTTTCCAGACATTGGAAAGTCTGCCCCATGCAATTTAAAGGCAACAGCGATCAAAGCAACGCGCGTTACTGGGATGATCTCGCAGCGCTCTATCAAAAAGAAACGCGCATCTCGACGGATGATTTCCACTACGGCCCGCTCCTTCCCGGCGATTCTATTCTTGGCCTGCTCCCCAAAGAATTCTGTAGGCCGGGTGACCCCACCCGGCGTTTTCAATGCTTGGAACTCGGCTGCGGCGCCGGCCAGAATTCCATCTTTCTGGCGAAGCAGGGTGCGCAGTGCACCGCGATTGATATTTCGGAAGAACAGCTGAAGCATGGTCGCCGGCTGGCCGCCAAAGAAAACACTGCCGTTGACTTCCGCCGCGTCTCCATGGACTCACCACTGGCGGATTTGAAAATCCTTCCCCAACAATCCAATACTCCGACAATCCAACATTCCATTCTTCCTTCCTTCGATCTGATTCACTCAACCTACGCGCTGCCGTTTTCCGCCGATCCGCAAAAGGTGATCGCCGAAGCCGCTGCGATGTTGAAGCCGGGCGGAACGTTTCTGCTGACGACTGGCCATCCGCTCTATGCGGGCGAATGGCTCGACGTCGGCGACGGCGAGGACGGCGTTTTTATTCCGGATTATTTCCATCCGGAGCCGGACGTGCGCATGTCGCTCGATGACAAGACGATGAGCGCGGCGCGGTACTGGCCTATTTCGCAGATCGCTGAATGGATTCACGCCGCCGGACTGGTGATCGAACGGCTGCTGGAACCCGCGCCGATGCCGATTCCCGACATGAGCGAAGCGGAAATCCGCGCAACCGTTCCATACGAAAGCAGGGACTGGCGGGGGCTTTATCCCCAGCTTGCCCACATTCCGGTAGTCGTGATTTTCAAATGCCGCCGCGTTTAATTTGCTTCAAAAACCTTATTCCGTCCTTATACTCGCCGAAATGGCAAAACAATCTAAGCAACCTGAAATCGTCCGTTCCCCGAAACGCGAAGCGATCGGTGTGATTCTTCTGGCACTCTGTCTGCTGAGCTTTCTTTGTGTGTTTTCTTTCCATGCCGAAGATATCGGCTTTCTGCACGATCCCCCCGCTTCTCCGCCGCATAATCTGGTCGGCCCGTTCGGAGCCTGGTTCGCGTTCATCGGCTTTCTGCTATTCGGAGTCGGCGGCTATCTGGTGCCGTTTATTCTTCTGACGGGCGGTTTGATGATGACAATCCGTTCCTATGAACGCGTCTGGCCGATGTGGACATGGCTTTCGGCCATGCTGATTTCAATCGCCGGCCTTGCCGAATATCAACCGGACTTATGGCACAGGCTGACGAATCTTTTAAATGCCGGAAGCCCCGGCGGACTTATCGGCCAGGTTCTGGCCATCCGGACATTCGGCCTGCTGATCGGCCATACCGGCGCGGGAATCATTTTTGTCACTGTCCTCATTCTTGCCATCCTGCAGTTGACGGGTATGCATCCGTTTACGCCGTTTGAATTTCTATGGGAGAAGATCCAAGAATTCCGTGCCCGCCGCAGGGAAGCCCGCGAAGCGACTCCGAAAACAAAATTCAGCCGCGAAGTAACCCCCGCCAAAGAAAAGAAGTCCCTGCTGCGTCCGAAACCCGCGCCGGTCGAAGCCGAACTCTTTGCACCGCCGAAAGCAGAACCGAAACCGAAAGTGGAACTGCCGAAACCGGTTAGAAACAAACCGATCGCCCCGGCTCCCGCCGACGAACTGGCCAATATTTCGATCAATATCGCCCCCGGACGTGACGAATCAGGCTATCAGCTTCCGCCGCTGACCATCCTCGACGAGCTGCCGCCGCTTTCCGCGCGCACCTCAACCGAAAACACCGCAGAAAAAGCAAAGATCCTGCAGGCTACTCTCGAAGAGTTCGGCGTTGAGGGTCAGGTGACGCATGTTGAAACCGGACCGACGGTTACTTCGTATGAAATCACCCCCGCGCCCGGTGTGCGCGTTGAACGCATTTCTGCGCTAGAACGCAATATCGCACTGGCTCTGCGCGCGCAGAGCATCCGTATTCAGGCTCCGATTCCCGGCAAAGGTGCTGTCGGTATTGAAGTGCCTAATACCAAAGGAACATCGGTCTATCTGCGCGAACTGGTTGAAAGCCCGGCCTTCCATAATCCGGAAGTCGCACTGCCGCTCGCGCTGGGTAAAGACGTTAGTGGAAAAATGATCGTCGGCGACCTCTCTGCCATGCCGCACATGCTGATTGCCGGAGCCACCGGAGCAGGCAAAACCGTCTGTATGAACTCGCTGCTGAGCGGACTGCTTCTTTCGCGCACTCCGGAACAGCTGCGCCTGATTTTGATCGATCCGAAAACATTCGAGTTCCAGGCCTACGAAAACCTCAAACATCTCGTTGTTCCGATTATTACCGATGCCAAGAAGGTAACGCTCGGTCTGCGCTGGGCCATCAAAGAGATGGAGAAGCGCTATGCCCTCTTTAAAAAAATGAAAGTGCGCGACATCAGGGGGTTCAATACCCGTCCGATTGAAAAGCAGGAAGATCTGTTCGGCGGCGCGGAAGAAGAACCGACTCAGAAATCTGATCAGATTCCGGCCAAACTGCCTTACATCGTGATTGTGGTAGACGAGCTGGCTGAACTGATGAGTGTCGCCCAGCAGGAAATCGAACCGTGTATCGTGCGCCTCGCTCAGCTTTCGCGCGCGGCAGGTATCCATATGGTGCTTGCTACGCAGCGCCCATCCGTCAACGTCATCACCGGAACCATCAAGGCCAATATTCCGGGGCGCATCGCCTTTCAGGTGGCGCAGGGCAACGACAGTCGCACTATTCTCGATACCATCGGAGCTGAAAAACTGCTCGGCA
>JBAYVX010000157.1:0-4692 GCA_041674365.1 Kiritimatiellales bacterium
AACATTGGAAACTTTTTCTGTCAGTACACGAATGGTTTGAAACAAAATCAGCTCGTGGCGGTCGGCTTCCGTTAAACTGATTTTATTAAAGTCGAGCACCCAAAGCATGCCGGCGGACGCGAAGTTCTGCGGATAAAGCGCGCGTGAAGAAAAGAGCGGATAGAGCTCCGGAAACGGATAGTCCGCAGAAAGCACGTCAAGCCATGAGCAAGTATGTAACCGGTGGGCGCGGTCATGGCGCAGAATCCGTCCGGCCGCTTCGGTGTCGCCGGTGATACAAAACGAGCGCGCCATCAGCAGCGACAGGATATGCCCGGACATGTTCGCGTGATGCTGACAGAAAACCGCGAGGCTTTCGGAGATGTCCTGCGCGGCAGGCCGGTCATGGATTTCCAAGGTTTGGAAAAGCCTCCTCACATAACCGGACCAGAGTGTGCGTTCGGCAAGCCGGCGGCTCTGGTGAAGATCGTTCATTCGCGCCCGATCAGCCTTTCAGCCTCGTTCATGAACTGGTTGACGTCTTTGAAGCGACGATAAACCGAGGCGAAGCGCACATAGGCGACTTCGTCGAGTTTTTCGAGCAGTGTCATAACCTTTGTGCCCAGTGCCGTGGAGGGAACCTCGCGCTCATACTCCGCTTCGACCTGCGTGATAACACTGTTGGTCATCTGTTCAATCTGCTGAATGCTGATCGGACGTTTCTGGCAGGCAATGGCGATGCTTTGCATCAGTTTCTCGCGGGAAAGTTCTTCGCGCCGTCCGTCGCGTTTGATGACCTGCAATGCGGCGCGCAGCACTTCCTCATAGGTGGTAAAGCGGTGGCCGCAGTTCAGACAAAGCCGGCGGCGGCGGATCGCAGCGCCCTCCCGGACTTCACGGCTGTCGATGACTTTATTCTCGCGATGCTCGCACTTCGGACATTTCATATGCGCGGCTCTGTTTCTGTTAAATTGGCGTGAGGATAGCCCGTGCGTTTTTTAAAGGAAACGAAAAACTGCTCTATAAAAAAGCAGCCCCGGAACCCGGGGCTGCATCAGAACTAATCAGCCGAAGCTGTTATTTCTTTTTAGCGGCTTTTTTCTTAGCGGCTTTTTTCACTGCCTTTTTCGCTACTTTTTTCACTGCCTTTTTCGCTACTTTTTTCTTAGCGGCTTTTTTCACTGCCTTTTTTGCCACTTTCTTCTTCGCGACTTTTTTCTTAGCTGCCATTTCCAGTCTCCTTTTGACTAGGTTAACCCTTCGCACTCTGACCTGATCATCTCTTCTCTCTTCATCCCATCACCGTCATCACGTCAGTGTGCCCCTGTACGAACGAAGGTATAACGATAAAAAAAAAATCTTGCAACTAGAGTTTGTGGAAAACGTAAAAAAAATTTACCACCTGTTGTGGTGCTCGCGCGCAATAATTTCATAAAGTTCGGAGGATGCTTTTTCAAAATCATCATTGACGACGGTGTACTGATAGTACGGTTGATGCTTCATTTCATCCACCGCATTGCGCATTCGTTTCTCTATAACCTCGGCGCTGTCTGTCGCGCGGCCACGCAACCGCCGTTGTAATTCCTCTAATGATGGCGGCGCGATAAAAATATCAACGAGACTTTTTTTGATCACGTTTTCATCGTCCATCGCGGCGCAGGCGAGGCGGATCTGCTTCGCGCCCTGTACATCGATATCCATAATGATATCAAGTCCCTGCGCTAACGCATCGACCACCGTTTGCTTCAATGTTCCGTAGCGGTTGCCGTGTACCCGTGCATGTTCGAGGAACTCGCCGGCTGCGATGCGTGCGCAGAATTCCTCTTCGGAAAGGAAGTGATAATGCACACCATCCTGTTCGTTGCCGCGCGGTGCGCGTGTCGTGCAGGAAACGGAATAAATCATCTGCGGAAATTTTTCAACCAGCCGGTTACACAGCGACGACTTGCCCGCGCCCGACGGCGCGGAGATAACCAGCAGCAACGGTCTTTGCTTACTCGACATTTTGAATCTGCTCCCGGATGCGTTCGAGTTCGGTTTTGAATGCGACCACCTGTTCGGTAATTTTCAGGTCGTTCGCCTTGGAACCGATCGTATTGATCTCGCGGAAAAACTCCTGCGCCAGAAAATCGAGCGAACGTCCGGAAGGTTCGCTGCTGCGCAGCATTTTTTTAAACTGCGCAATGTGACTCGCCAGCCGCGTGATCTCTTCGGCGATATCGCTCTTCTCGCCGAACAGTGCGATTTCACGGATCACGCGTTCGTCCGCTGCGACATTTTTCAGCCCGGCGTTTTCCAAACCCTGGAACAATTTCTTCCGAACATTGGAAGAAATATCCGGCGCACGGGCGTTAATCTTCTCCAGCATCTGTTCGAGAATCTTCAGCCGCGCTAGAAAATCGGTTTCGAGCGCTTTGCCTTCACGCGCGCGCATTGCATTCAGTTTTTTTAGCGCGGCGGTCAGCGCTTTTTCCAATGTTTGGAAACCGGCAGTGCCGGTTGCTTCAAATTTTTCCGCCCCCTGGAACCGCAACACGCCGGGAATGTTCAAAAGCATCGACGCGCTCAGGTCATCGGTCAGATTCAATTTTTTCGCCGCGCGGCGGAGCTTTTCAACGGTTTCTTCGGCGCGCTTTTGATCAATCTGGATCATCGCGCCGCCGTTCGCGGCTTCGAGTTGCACATTCCCGCTGATCCGTCCGCGCGAAATCTGTTCCTGAATGACTTTCTGGATACGCGATTCCAACGCGGCGAGCGGCGGCGGCAGCCGGAAGACCACGTCGAGCTGCTTGCGGTTCACCGAGCTCAGCTCCACCGTCACGCGGATCCCGTCCGCGTGCGCGGATGCCGCTCCGAAACCTGTCATGCTTTTAATTGCCATAAAACTTCCCTGTCGTAACGAGTACTGCGTAATACGTAATGATAGAATCCCTGTTTACGAATTACTCGTTACGCATTAATTCTCTTCCACTCGGCGATCTGCTGAACGTCTTTGTCGCCGCGGCCGGAGACATTGATGATGACGATGTCGTCTTTGGTGAACTGCCCGGCGTTTTTGATGACCCACGCGATGGCGTGCGAACTTTCGAGTGCAGGCAGGATGCCTTCCCACTGCGCCAGCTGGTCAAATCCGGCAACAGCGTCGGCGTCTTCGATGTAGGTGTACTCAGCTCGGCCGGTATCGTGCAACATCGCGTGCTCAGGGCCGACGGAGGCGTAGTCGAGTCCGGCGCTGACAGAGTGCGTGAGCAGAATCTGTCCGTCGTCGTCCTGCAAAACATAGCTTTTCGTTCCCTGCAGGACGCCGACTTTGCCGCCGGCGAAGCGCGCGGCGTGTTTGCCGGGCTCAATTCCGAGTCCGCCGGCTTCGACACCGATCAGGCGGACGCTTTCATCCTTGATAAAGGGGTGAAAAATACCAATGGCATTACTACCACCGCCGACGCAGGCGACGATGGCGGTCGGCAGGCGCCCTTCGGCTTTCAGAATCTGTTTGCGCGCCTCTTTGCCGATGACGCTCTGGAAGTTTCGCACGATCATCGGATACGGATGCGGCCCGAACGCGGTGCCGAGAACGTAGTGCGTGTTTTTCAGATTGCTGACCCAGTCGCGCATGGCGTCGTTGATGGCTTCTTTGAGCGTCTGCTGTCCGGCGGTGACGGCGACGACTCGCGCGCCGAGGCTTTCCATGCGGAAGACGTTGAGCGCCTGCCGTTCCATATCGACTTTGCCCATGTAAACGACGCATTCCATGCCGAAGAGCGCGGCGGCGGTGGCGGTGGCGACGCCGTGCTGTCCCGCGCCGGTTTCAGCGATGAGTCGTGTTTTGCCGAGCCGTTTCGCGAGCAGCGCCTGTCCGATGACGTTGTTGATTTTATGCGCACCGGTATGGTTGAGATCTTCGCGTTTGAGATAAATCTTCGGGCCGCCGAGCTGTGCTGTCATCCGTTCGGCAAACCAGAGCGGCGACGGGCGTCCGACATATTCGCGCAGGTAATAATCGAGTTCCTTTTTAAAGGAAGGATCTTTCTGCGCCGTTTTATAAACCCGCTCCAGTTCACGAAGCGGTTCCATCAGCGTTTCGGGAACAAAAATTCCGCCGTACGGTCCGAAGTGCCCCTGTTTGTCCGGTTGAGTCATCGTCTTACGCTTTCTATAAACTGTTTTACTTTGCGGATGTCTTTGACGCCCGGTTCTTTTTCGACGCCGGAGCTGACATCGACGCCCCACGGCTTGACGGCGGCGATGGCGTCGCGCACGTTTTCGGGATTGAGTCCGCCGGCGAGCATAACCGGTTTGCCGACGGCGGTTTTCATCGCGATTGCGCGATCCCAGCTGCTGAGCTTGCCGGTGCCCCCGATGGTGTCCGGGTCGAACGAGTCAGCAAGCAGTACTGACGGCTCAGGATCAATGGTGTGCAGAATATTCCGGTTGACGCCGTCCCCCATGCGCGGCGAGAGCCAGGTTTCCAACCCCTGGAAAAGCGGCCGGTCAATTTTCCAATCATTGGAAATCAGGTGGATCTGGGCAACGTCGAGGTGGCAGGCGATGGCCACGGCTTCAACCTCGGCGGGCGGCGGCTCCACAAAAACACCGACTTTTTTGATCTGCTCGGGAATGCTTTTAAGCCAGCCGGCGACCTGTTCGGGCCGTACATAGCGTTTGGCGCGCGGCCAGAAGACAAAGCCGACAGCGTCAGGCTCTAAAGCACAA
>JBAYVX010000158.1:0-4671 GCA_041674365.1 Kiritimatiellales bacterium
GGTTCGTCATAAACCAGTTTTTCACCACCCTGCTGAAGCGACTCGCGTTTCACCATATGGCGCTTAAAAAATTCTTTCACCGGACGGTCTTCCAGGCTGTGGAATGTAATCACCGTCATCCGCCCGCCTTCGCGCAGCATCGAAAGTCCGGCTTCAAGACCCGCTTCCAGACTTTCCAGCTCCGTATTCACCGCCATGCGCAAAGCCTGAAATGTCTGTGTGGCCGGGTGAATAGCGCCGCGTCGCCCGCCCTTGGCCCGTTCGACGATTTCCGCCAGTTTAAGCGTCCGCTCAATCCGGCCGTGCTGACGTTCCAGCACAATCGCCCGCGCAATCCGGCGGGAGTCGCGGTCTTCTCCAAAACGGTAAATCAGATCAGCCAACGTTTCTTCGCTGTCTTCATTCACCAAATCTGCGGCAGAGCGACCCTGCGTGCGATCCATGCGCATATCGAGCGGCCCGTCTTTAGCAAAACTGAACCCGCGCTCCGCGACATCGAGCTGCGGTGAGCTGACACCAAGGTCGAGAAGGATTCCGTCCACCTTTATCACCCCGATCTGTCCGCAAAGTTCTTTCATATCCGCAAAGTTTCCGTGTATCCGGTTCACCCGTTCCCCGAAGGGTTTTAAAATCTCTTTCGTCGCCTCAATTGCATCTGCGTCCCGGTCCAATCCGATCAGCCGTCCCTCAGGTGCAAGTCTCTTCAAAATCTCTGTTGCATGTCCGCCCCGTCCCAGTGTGCCGTCGATGTAGATTCCTGCCGGGTTTGTCACCAGCAGGTTCATCGTCTCGTTCAGCAGTACCGGTACATGCATAATTCCTCTTAAGCCGGAAGCATTCCGATCACCCGGCGCGAACAGGCGGCCGAAAAAGTGGCGGCCTGGTTTGGCGTCATCAGCACCGTTCGCTGCATTCCGCTTTCCGGCAGCCGAAGGTAGCGGTTTTTTTCGGGCGTCAGATCAATCGCCCGTGAGAAGTACATATATTTTGCAATGCTGCTCATACCCATGTTTCCCTCCTCCTTAGTAACCCCCGTAAAACGCGGTCTCTGCCAGCGCCGAAACGGCAGGCAGCGCCATGTCAAAATTTTCTTCGCTCCACAGTTCGATGCGGGTCAATGTGCCGATCAAAACCACCTTGCTTTTCACCTCAACGTGAGCCAGAAGTTCGTCCTTAATGCGCACACGACCCTGAGCATCCAAGCTCAGCGCATCCGCTGAAGCCGTCATTGCACGAACGGCCTGCTCATCCTGGGCATCCACGGCACCCGATCCGCGCAACTGCCGCAGACGACGGTTCATTTCCGCCAGCGTATAGAGAAAGAGGCATTTCCGGTCAGGATGGGGGAAAACATACAAACGGGGCGTTTCGCCCATCATTCCGCGCCAATCTGACGGGATAATCAGCCTTCGCTTAGGATCCAGAGAGTGATGGAAGGACCCGACGAACAGCTCTTCAATTCTGCTATCGACTGTATTCATACTCCACTCCGCCCTTCTTGACTCCAATATATGTCATTCCGTCCCACCTTTCGTCAAATTTTTTGTGGAACTATTTTTCTTAAAGAAAGTCCGGAACAAAACCGTCCGGCCGTTTGACTAAGGAGGCATGGATAGATACCATGGGGTTAGAAAACAAAAAGGAGTTCTTATGAAAAAATTTATTATCGCTGCCGCGGCAGTTGCGTTGACTGCTTCCGTGTATGCCATGTCCAAGACACCTGCTGATGCAACCGCCACAGATACCACGAAAGCCTGCGCCGTAAAAGAAGCCTGTCCAGCCAGTGCGGAAGTCAAAGCAGCATGCCCGATGGCTGCGGCAAAAAAAGCGGCTGAAGAAAAAGCTGCCTGCGTTGGTGGTGTTTGTCCGCTGAAGAAATAGACTGTCTTTTAATCCACCCTGTACCACCCTCTCCCTCACGGGAGAGGGTTTTTTATTTTCCAAACCTTGGATCCGAGCGGAGCGCGCGAGACTCCGCATCTGCGGGGCAGTGACCGCAGGGAACGGCAAAAATCAGGCGGTGCGCTTCTTTTTGAGAATCCGGCTGAACCAGCACAGCGCAATCACGCCGCTGAGTCCCTGCCCAAGTGCCATGCCGGTAAAAATACCCGGAACGCCCGCCACTCTGGAACCGATCCATGCCAGTGGAATCACAAACCCTGCCAGCCGGATCGCCATCAGCGCCGACGAATGCCATGGCAGTTCAATCGCATTGAATGCAAACCCGGTATGAACTGATGAATGCTGAAGCACCGCGCCCGCCAGAATAATCCGCAGATAGAGCGTAATAAAATGAATCACTTTCGGATCGCGACTGAACCATCCTGCCACCACCGGTGCGAAAAACAGCGCCGCGATAACACAGATCAGTGCATAGATGATCCCGTACCAGTTCGTTCGCACCCACGCGCCATGCACACGATCCAGCCGCTCGGCACCCCAGTTCTGTCCAATAATCGGAATCAGGCCTGTACCCATCGCCATTGGCACCATATAGGCAAACCCCTCAATACGCTGCCCGGCCGTCGTCGCCGCCACTGCCGCCACGCCGAATCCGGAAATAAAATGAATAATCACCCCGCTGGTAATCGGCAGAAGCAGATTCGTCGCCGCTGCCGGAGCCGCCACAAACAGAACCGACCGCCATGCCTCCAGCAGTTCGTTCCAGACCGGACGGATCCACGAAAGCATCCGGAAACGAAAATGCAACAGCCAAATCGACAGCGCCAGTGTCACCACGCGGGCGATGCCTGTCGCGATTGCCGCTCCCGCGATGCCCATCGCCGGAAATCTTCCCAGCCCGAAAATAAACAGCGGATCCAGACCGATATTCAACAATGCGCCGACAGCCATAACCAGTCCCGGTCTCAGCGTATCGCCCGTTGAACGGATCGCATTGTTTCCAACCATTGGAAGAACCGCAAACGGCACGAAGCAGAACCAGATGCGCATATAAATCAATGCCGGGCCAAGCGTATCGCCGCCCGCACCCATCAGCCGCAAAAGTGATGGTGCAAAAATCTGGCCCAATACGGACATCACACTCATCGTTAAAAGCGTCAGCAACAAGCTGTAGGTTGTCAGATGCTTCACCCTGTCCGGATTCTTCTGCCCAATCGCACGGCTCACGCACGAAGAGGTGCCAACGCCCAGCCCGAGGCCGATGCTGTAAAAAATCATTACCAGCGGAAAGGTAAAGCCGATTGCCGCCAGCGGAACCGTACCGAGCCGCGACACAAACCAGGCATCCGTCAGGTTAAACACCATCATCGCAAAAAAGCCCATAATCATCGGCGGCGTCATCCTCAAAATATGCCGGCCCAGAGAGCCCTCTGTTAAATCGATATGGCGTTTCATAAGCAATCCATTCTGCCGCACAGAATCACGCCGTCCAGCCGTTTTTCCGACATTTCAAAAATCAATGGCCTTGGCAGCCCTCTGTTTCTACCTCAATATCCGCATCCATGAATTTCGATGTGCTTTATCACGACAACCACCTGCTGGCGGCGAACAAGCCGGCAGAGCTTTTGACACAACCGAGCGGAACCAATAAAGATAATCTGGAAGACCGCGCAAAAACCTACATCAAAGAAGTCAAAGGCAAACCGGGCAATGTATTTTTGCACGCCGTCCACCGGCTTGATCAGGTGGTGAGCGGCATTGTGCTTTTCGCCTGTACCGACAAAGCACTTTCACGGCTCAATGCTGACATGCGCGCGCACCGCTTCACCAAAATTTATCACGCCATGGTTTCCGGTGTGCCGCCGCAATCCGAGGGGTCTCTGCGCCATTTTCTGACACACGACGATTATCACGCCAAAATTTCCAACGAAGATAATCCCGACGCCCGCGAGTGCCTGCTCGACTATAAGGTACTGAAACAGTCCGAAGAAAATTCACTGTTGGAAATTCAATTGCATACCGGGCGTTATCACCAGATTCGCGCGCAGTTGGCGTCGATTAAATGTCCGATTATTGGTGACGATAAGTATGGGTCAAAAGTCAAACTGCCCTGCGGTGCAATTGCCCTGCACCACGCACGGCTGACGGTAATTCATCCGGTCAGCAAAAAAGAGATTGTCATCGAAGCGCCGTACCCGGCTCACTGGCCGAACGTTTAAAAAATTCCAACCCTTGGAAACCCCGCCGGTTTACTTTTTCTGCATGGCGGCACGCACACGCAAACGCAGGGCGTTGAGCTTGATGAAGCCGGTTGCGTCGGTCTGGTCATAGCCGCCTGCCTCATCGAAACTGACGATCTTTGGATTGTAGAGCGAATACGGCGAACGGCGTCCGCAAACATGCACTCCGCCCTTGAACAGCTTCACGCGCACATCGCCGGTAACCGTTTTCTGGCTTTCCAGAATCGCGGCCTGAAGCATTTCGCGCTCCGGCGCGAACCAGAAACCGTTGTAAACCAGCGTGGCGTACTTCGGAATCAGCGAATCGCGCAAGTGCATCACTTCTCGATCCATCGTGATCGATTCCATCGCGCGGTGTGCATGATGCAAAATCGTGCCGCCGGGCGTTTCATAAATGCCGCGGTCTTTCATGCCGGTAAAGCGGTTTTCGACAATATCAATGCGTCCGATAGCGTGTTCGCAACCGATCGCATTCAGCTTGCGGATCAGCGCGGCGGGAGAAAGCTTTTTGCCGTTGACGGCAACCGGA
>JBAYVX010000159.1:0-4629 GCA_041674365.1 Kiritimatiellales bacterium
AAACAGAATCGTGCTCTCCGGACGACTGATGTTGTTTTTGAGGTGGTGCTTGATGCGGCCACCGGTACACATACCGGAACCGGCAATAATGATGGCCGTGCCTTTGATGTGATTGATGGCTTTGGATTGATCGGTCGTATTGGACAGGGTCAGTCCCGGCAGATCGCACAAGTGCATGCCCTTGTGAAGACGTTCTACGGTTTCCTCGTCGAACAGCTCGGGATGCTTTTTGAAAACATCCGTCACTTTGATGGCCATCGGGCTGTCGACAAAAGCAAGCAGGTGCGGAATGCGATTTTCGCGCAGTAGACCGTTAAGGTGGTAAAGCAGTTCCTGAGTGCGCTCGACGGCAAAGCTGGGAATGACGATGTTGCCGCCGGCCTTGTGCGTTTCGTTAATGATACGCGCAAGTTCGCCAGAAATGTTTTTGGTTTCGCCGTGAAGACGGTCGCCATACGTTGATTCGGTAAGAACATAATCGGCTTCGTCAAATAGATCCGGATCGTTGATGATCGGCATATTCCAGCGTCCGATATCACCGGAAAAGAGAATGGTACGCGTTTCGCCGCCCTGCCCCACACTTAATCGGATACTGGTGGAGCCGAAGATATGTCCTGCTTCACGAAATGTGGCCGTTATATCCGGACCGACCGGAACGGGTGTTTTATAAGCAACCGGAGACAAAAGTGGAATGGTTTGATCGACATCCGCCTGCGTATAGAGCGGCTCATACGGGAACGGACTGGTTTTGCCGGCTTTTTCGTGACGCGCCTTTTTGTGCTTCACATCTTCTTCCTGCAGAAACGCGGAATCTTTCATGATAATCTGCGCAATTTCCGCCGTGGCCGGGGTGCAGAATATTTTTCCGCGAAAGCCTTCTTTTACCAGCTTCGGCAGACGTCCGCAGTGGTCGAGATGTGCGTGTGTAAGTAAAACGGCATCAACGGTTGCGGGCGAAACCGGAAAAGCATCCCAGTTGCGCTGTTTAAAATCACGTTCCTGATAGAGTCCGCAATCCACGAGAATCCGCGCGCCATTGACTTCGACGAAATAACAAGATCCGGTGACATTCTGTGCCGCGCCGAAAAAATTCAATTTAATGTGCATATCAAACGCCCTTCTTTTTGCGGAACTTTAATGCGTTTCTGATCCTTGCGCAATTAAACCCTTGTGTGTGTGCTGGTTTTTGTATTTCCTATGCGGACTTCTGCGGGCATGTGGTGAAATTGGTAGACACGCAAGATTTAGGATCTTGTGCCTTACGGCGTGCGGGTTCGAGTCCCGCCTTGCCCACACTTTGCTGTTCTTTAAAAGATGGCGGGGTCTCTACTTTCTGTGCATGGCCTTCAGCCAAACGGACAGAATTGAAATATCTGCCGGGTTGACGCCGGAAATCCGAGACGCCTGACCAAGATTTTCGGGTCGGATATTTTTAAGTTTTTCGCGCGACTCAAAACGAAGCGCTGTGATGCGATCGTAATCAAAATCAGATGGAACGCGTTGTTTTTCAAGTGTTTGGGAATCAATCATACGCCCACGCTCCCGTTTGATATATCCGTCGTACTTCACACAGATTTCAACCTGTTCAATCACCTCCGGCGAAAGATCCGGTTTCTGGCCAGGCAGTCCGGCATAATGGCTGTTTTGTCCGCAAAGAATTTGCGCCAGTGAAGCTCCGTTGTGGAACTTTTTCCGCAACCGGTCGATTTCTTGGTTAATCTGCCCTTGCATGACATCCGTTTCGATCAATTCCTCCATAGAAACGATCCCCAGTTCCTTGGCACGTTCATGCAAACGAAAGCGGACATTATCCTGCCGGAGCGTCAGTCGATGTTCCGCGCGTGAGGTGAACATGCGATACGGCTCATCCGTGCCTTTCAGTACCAGATCATCAATTAAAACACCAATATATGCTTCATCCCGACCCAAAATGAACTCCGGAAGCCCTAAAACCTTCCGTGCGGCATTCACGCCGGCAACAAAACCCTGACCGGCGGCTTCCTCATATCCGGTGGTTCCATTGATTTGTCCTGCAAAATATAGATTTTTGACCCGTTTTGTTTCCAGAGTATGAAAAAGTTGGGTTGGTGGAGCATAATCGTACTCTATGGCGTAGCCGGGACGGATAAAGACCGCTTTTTCGAGCCCTTTGATAGAATGAATCATTTCCTGTTGAACGTCCTCGGGCAGACTATTGGAGGTTCCGTTGGGATAGATCCGTACATTATTGCGGCCTTCGGGCTCAATAAAAACGTGATGCGATGTTTGCTGAGGAAATTTGATAATTTTATCCTCAATTGAGGGACAGTAACGCACGCCGGTTCCTTTCACTAAACCGCCATACAGGGAGCTTTTTTTGAGATTATCCGCGATGATTTGATGGGTTTTATCATTGGTATGGGTCAAAAAGCATGGAATTTGCGGAATTTTAACGGAAAGAAGCATATTTTGGTCAAATTCGGCTACGCCGTCCGAAAAAAGTCCTTTGATCCACTTGTTCCACATAGAACACCGGGTTTGATTCTCCGGATCAATCCCCATAGCATTTGAAGAGGAGGATTCCGGGGGCTCCCCGAATGTTCCTCGTAGAGCACCGTCCGGAGTCTCTCCGTACTGTTCCACGTGGAACGTTTCGCGAAGCTTCCGCGCCGATCGGGAAAAAAACGGCGGCGGATCATCGCCAGGCTGAATCTGCATGACCGAATAGTTGATTGAATCTTTATGGATACGCGGCGGTGTACCGGTTTTCATTCGTCCTAGCTCAAAACCAATGTTTTTTAGCGATTCTGAGATGTCGTTAGCTGCTTTTTCGCCCCAGCGGCCTTCATAGATTATTTTTTGACCGATCATGACGCGGCCGCCCATAAACGTTCCGGCGGTCAGAACAACGCTTTTTCCGGCGATTTTTTCGCCGGAGGTCAGGTTGACTCCGCGCAGTTGTCCGGCCTCAATCCAGATTCCGCCAGCCTCGGCCTCAACAACGGTAAGGTTTTTCTGCCCAGCCAAAACCGCCTGAAGACGGGCGGGGTAGAGTGCCTTATCGCACTGTGCCCGGTGCGCCTGAACGGCAGGGCCCTTGCGGGTATTAATAGTTCTCAACTGGATTGCTGTGAAGTCTGTATTGCGAGCCTGCTCTCCGCCCAATGCGTCTAACTCACAGGTTATATGTGACTTAGCGATTCCACCGATTGATGGATTGCAGGACATTCGTCCAACATAAGACTTGTCTATACTTAAAAGAAGGGTGCTTGCGCCGAGCCGCGCGGCAGCCAGCGCCGCTTCGCATCCGGCGTGGCCACCGCCGACCACAATGACGTCATACTGTTTTTTCATGAAGAGGGCATTCTACCCGCGAATCCACACGAATCCACACGAATTTTATGCATCACGAATCGCAAATTTTTGGAGCCGTGTTTTCAAATATATATCTGCATTATCTGCGGCTCTTTTCTTTCGTGCTGATTCGTGTAGATTCGTGGGCAAATGAAAATGAACCTGTTTAAAAACATACCAGAAACTGCGGCGGAAGAACTGACTATGAAGCTGCTTACTGCGGCATCCGTACGTATCGAGCGGATTGTGTCGTTCGGGCAGGGTTCGCCGGATGGATTTTGGTATGACCAATCCGAAAACGAATGGGTGCTTTTACTGGAAGGATGCGCTGAATTGCAATTTGAAGACCGGACGGTAACCTTGGCTCCCGGCGACTGCCTGAGCATTCCGGCAGGAACCCGTCATCGCGTTGAAAAACCGGATAAAAACAGGCAAACCATTTGGTTGGCTGTTTTTTATAAATGAGCGCGATTTTGTCAAAAACGGCTGGAAAATTGACGAATTTTTGCAAAATCCGCCATTTTTTGTTCAAAAACAGACGATTTTTTAAAATCTGCCTTACGCAGATTTATCGGTATGAGCCTTCATTTTAAGCTCTACATCGTGCTCATAGAGGGCATCAAAAATGTCATCCAGATCGCCTTCCATCACGCGGTCGAGTTTATAAAGCGTCAGGTTGATCCGGTGATCGGTCAGCCGGTTCTGCGGATAATTATACGTGCGGATTTTTTCGCTGCGGTCACCGGAGCCGACCTGCGATTTGCGCGCCTTGGCCTGTTCAGACTCGATCTGTTGCTGTTGGGCTTCGTAAAGCTTGGAGCGCAAAACCCGCATGGCCTTGGCTTTATTTTTGTGCTGTGAACGCTCGTCCTGACACTGAACAACGACGCCGGTCGGAATATGCACGATCCGAATGGCCGAATCGGTCGTGTTCACATGCTGTCCGCCAGATCCGCTGGAACGATAGGTGTCGATGCGCAGATCTTCGTTTTTGATCTCGATGTCAACCTCTTCGGCTTCGGCGAGTACAGCCACGGTCGCGGCAGAGGTGTGAATGCGGCCCTGTGTTTCAGTAGCCGGAACACGTTGAACACGGTGAGTTCCGCTTTCGTAACGCAGTTTTTTATAAACCATTTCGCCTTCGACCGAAAAAACGATTTCTTTGTAGCCGCCCGTTTCTGACGGCGCAACATCCATGACAGAAACTTTAAGTCCGTTGTTTTCGGCGTAACGGCTGTACATCCGGAACAAATCGCCGGCGAAAATGGCGGCCTCATCGCCGCCGGTGCCGGCACG
>JBAYVX010000160.1:0-4590 GCA_041674365.1 Kiritimatiellales bacterium
AACTCTGCGCGGGTCGGGCCGAGCTTTTCGGGGATCTGTTCGGTGAAAATCACCGGGACTTCCAGCGCCTTCATTCCTTCCAGCAGGCGGTGCAGATTTTTGAACAGCACATCGGCACCATCCACCAGCTCGGCCAGGCGGCCTTGAACATCAATAAAAACCAGAATGGCATTCTCTCTTTTCAGCATGAAAATCTCCCTGAATAAACTGCCGCGCATTCTGTGGGAATTTTCCGAACATTGAAAATGTTATTGCTCATTTTTCCAAACATTGGAAACTCTGCGGGCTTATGCAAAAAAAGTATTTTATTTTCGATATCGGCAACGTCCTGGTCGATTTTGACTTTCAGGTTCTGCTCGAACAGATTGCCGCAGACTCCGGCACACCGGTCGAGCCGCCGACAGAACGCGACCTCGAAATGCACCACGCCGTCGAAGAGGGCATCATCAGCGATCAGGCGTTTGTCGATTACCTCAACGAAGCCAAAGGGCTTTCGTGGACAGTGGACACGCTGATCGGCGTCTGGCAGAAAATGTTCACCGTCAACGAAACCGGCTATAGACTTTTCAGAGAAGCAATCGCGCGCGGACTTCCGGTTTACACGCTCAGCAACATCGCCGAACATCACATCGACGCCATCGAACGCAACTGGCCCGGCTTCTTCGACGGTGCCACCGGGCTGTTTCTTTCCTATGAAATCGGCGCGCGCAAACCGGATCCGAAAATCTACCGCCATCTGCTGGATGAACTCGGAATCGAAGGCTCGCAGTGTCTCTTCATCGACGACCGCGCCGACAACGTCGAAGCCGCCCGCGCCGCCGGTATTCACGCCCATCAGTTCATTTCCTCAAACCACGCGGTGATTCACAACGCGGTCGACGCGTTTTTTGCTTAGCGAGTTAAGTAAACCGGCAAGGCCGGTTTCCAAACCCTGGAAAGCACGGTGGAGCGTGATCGCCGAGCACGCTTGCTTGTTCGTCGCAGGAAGAAACGCGCCCGGCGGTCACGTTCCACCTTCTGACGTTGTCATTGTCCTCGGATTTTCAATCATTGGAAAAATTAGCGTTCATTTGCGTCTATTCGCGGTTCTAGTTTCCAATGTTTGGAAAATCCTCTAGATTCCCCGGCTTCATGATTGATTTTATCCAGGTGAGCAAGCGGTTCGGCACGCAGGAGGTGCTGGACAAGGTGTCGTTCCGTATTAATGCGGGCGAGCACGTCGGCGTGGTCGGCCCGAACGGAGCGGGCAAGAGTACGATTTTCAGCCTGCTGACCGGCGAGCAGTCGGCGGACAGCGGCGAAATCACGACGCCGAAAAATGTGCGCATCGGCCATTTGCATCAGCAACTGCACGCTCACGCGCAGGACGGTTCGCTTTTGGATTACACTGTCAACGCGATTCCCGAGCTCAAGCCGATGGTGGCGGAGATTCATCAGATCGAGCACGACCTGCTGACCGCCACCGGCGCGGAGCAGGAAAAACTTTTGGAGCGGCTTGGCGATCTCCAGCACGAATTTGAGCATCTTGGCGGCTACGATCTGAAGGCGCGCGCCGAAGCCGCGCTGAGCGGGCTCGGCTTTAAGGAGAGCGAGTTCGGAAATCCCTTCCGCTCGTTCAGTGGCGGCTGGCAGATGCGCGCCGAGCTGGTGCGCACGCTGATCGCACGGCCCGATATTCTCCTGCTCGACGAACCGTCGAACTATCTCGACCTGCCGGCCGTCGAGTGGCTTCAGCGCTTTCTGCGCGGTTTCGAAGGAACCATGCTGTTGATTTCCCACGACCGCTACCTGCTCGAATCGCTGACCGACCGCACGCTGGAAATCAGCGGCGGGTCAGTGGTGAAATATGCGGGCGGTTACAGCTATTACCTGAAAGAGCGTGAGCAGCGCCATATGCAGCAGGAAGCAGCCTACCGCAATTACATCGAACAGAAAGAGCATCTCGAAAGCTTCATCAACCGCTTCCGGGCTCAGGCCACCAAAGCCGCGCAGGTACAGAGCCGCATCAAGATGCTCGAAAAGATCGACGCGGTGAAAGCGCCGGTTGCGCCGCCGAACTTTTCCAAGCTTCGGATTCCGCCGCCGCCGCACTGCGGCGCGCACATCATGTCAGTCGAAAACATGAGTTTTTCCTACGATGGTAAGCGTCAGATTCTGCGCGACGTGAATCTGGAAATCGGACACGGACAGAAAATCGCGCTGGTCGGTTTTAACGGCATGGGCAAAACCACATTGCTGCGTTTGCTGGCCGGCGTGCTGACTCCGCAGGCTGGAACGCGCCGGGAAGGGCATAAAGTGGTGCTCGGCTATCAGTCGCAGGACTTTGCCGAAACCATGCCGCCCGATCAGTCATTGCTGACGATTGTCCGCAACGCCAACTCCGCCGTTCCGGAGCGCGATGTGCGCGGACTGCTCGGTTCGTTCGGTTTTGGCGGCGACGCGGTGAATAAGCCGTCCGGCGTGCTGAGCGGCGGCGAAAAAATCCGCCTCGCCTTCGCCCGCATTTTTATCAATCCGCCCAATTTTCTGCTTCTCGACGAACCGACCACCAACCTCGACATTCATGGACGTGAGGCGCTTGAAAAAGCCATTCGTGAATACAAAGGAACGGTCTGTTTCGTCAGTCACGACGTTGCCTTTGTGCGCGGTGCGGCGGATCATATTATTTCCGTCGCCGACGGGTCGGTACGCAGCTTTCCCGGGGGATACGATTACTATTTAGAAAAACTTGAAACTGGAAACTTGTCTGCCTCCGGCAGATCCGCCGGAGGCGGAAAATTGGAGAAGGCCGCTCCGGCATCGGTTGTAACTTCCAACCCTCAAGCCGCGCGGAAGGCGAGAGCGCAGGAACGCGAAGCACAGAAGGCGCTGCGCAAGATGGAAGCGGAGATGGAAAAACTGCACGCCGAACAACGAGTGCTTTACGACCAGCTGGGAAGCGGAAATCCCGATCTCGACTACAGTGCGCTCAATATCCAATTGGCCGACGTTACGAAGAAGTTAAACACGCTCGAAGCCAAATGGCTGGAAGAGGCGGATCGAATTGGGGCATAATTTTTCTTTTCTCTGTCCGGAGAGATTTTATTCTCTCCGGCTGAATTTTAAACAGGAGGAGTTCCCAATGTCTGAAAAAACCATAGAGTTTAAAACCGAGCTGTCCCAGCTGCTGCACTTGATTACCCATTCACTTTATTCCCACCGCGAGGTGTTTCTGCGCGAACTGATCAGCAACGCCTGTGACGCGATCGACAAAATCCGTTTTGAATCGCTGACCGATGCTGCGCTGCTTGACGGTGATAACGACTGGAAAATCACGTTGTCCGCCGATAAAGAGGCCAAGACGCTGACGGTTTCCGATAACGGCATCGGCATGGATGAAGAGGCGATCGTTAAACATCTCGGAACCATCGCCCATTCCGGCACCAAGGCATTTCTTGCCCGCCTGCAGGAATCCGGAGCCAAAGACAATCCGGAGCTGATCGGCCAGTTCGGCGTCGGCTTCTATTCCTCGTTCATGGTGGCCGATAAAGTGACGGTCGAGTCGCGTATGCACGGCAAGGAAGCCGTCCGCTGGGTATCCGAAGGAACCGGCTCGTTCACCGTTTCCGAAAGCGCGCGCGACAAGCGCGGTACCTCCGTTACGCTGCATCTGAAAGACGATGCCGCCGAATATCTCGAAGAATACCGTCTGCGCTCGCTGGTCAAAAAATTCTCCGACTTTGTCGAGCATCCGGTGGTCATGTTCTCCACGGAGAAGGACAAGGAAAGCGGCGAAGAGAAAGTCAAAGAGGACGTACTCAATACCCGCAAGGCCATCTGGCTGCGCAGCAAGAGCGACATCACGGCGGAAGAATACAACGAGTTTTACAAACACATCTCGCACGATTTCAACGATCCGGCGGAAGTGATTCACTACAACGCCGAAGGCGCAATCGAATTCAAAGCGCTGCTCTTTATTCCGGAAAAGAAACCGTTCGACATGATGATGAACCATGAACCGAAAGCGCACCTGAACCTCTACGGTCAGCGCGTCTTTATCAGCAACGAATTCAAAAACCTGCTTCCGGCCTACCTGCGCTTTGTCAAAGGCGTCGTTGACGCCGCCGACCTGCCGCTCAACGTCTCGCGCGAAATTCTGCAGGAAAACCCGCAGCTCGACAAAATCCGCAAAAATCTCACCGGCCGCATTCTGAAGACGCTCGGCGAGATGAAGCTCAAGAGTTATGACAAATATCTGACCTTCTACGCCGAGTTCGGCCCGATGCTCAAAGAAGGGCTTCAGACCGACTGGGAAAACCGCGAGAAGATCGCTGATCTGCTGCTGTTCGAAACCACTGCCACCGAAGCGGGTAAAATGCGTTCGCTGGCGGATGTCGTCGAAAGCCTGAAAGAAGGGCAGGAGGAGATCATAACTCTGGCTGCTGAACATCGCGGTGTGGCTGAAAGTTCACCGTTCCTCGAAGGATTCAAAGCCGATGGGCGGGAAGTCGTTTTCTTCCTCGATCCGATCGACGAATTCGTTATGCCGCAGCTCGGCGAATACAAAGGCAAAAAATTCAAAGCTGCCAACAAAGGTGATCTGGGTGACGG
>JBAYVX010000161.1:0-4577 GCA_041674365.1 Kiritimatiellales bacterium
AGGCGCACTTACCGCCGGCGCTACCTGCATTGCGCTGCCGGATGCCTACACTGTGTTTGAAGATTTTACCGGCGCCAAAGCCGTGCTTGATACGCTCGGCGACTTGTCAGCCAAAGAACTGTTTGATCTGGTCAGCCGCCGCTGACACGGAGTTCCGGTTTCAATGAAAGGCTGAACAATGGTTCAGCCTTTTTGTTTTAATAAGGAATGCATATGAAAGAAAACCCGATCGACCGACTGCTTGAAATTATGCGCAGACTGCGCGGGCCGGACGGCTGTCCGTGGGATCGCGAACAAACGCTCGACACGCTTAAGTCCAATCTCGTTGAAGAAACCTACGAAGTCATCGACGCGATTGAAGGCGGCGACCGTGCCGAGTTATGCGGTGAGCTGGGCGACCTGCTGCTGCAGGTCGTTTTTCAGGCACAGATTTGCGCCGAGACCGGTGAATTCAACTTTGATGATGTAGTCAACGGCATTGCCGATAAACTGGTGCGCCGCCATCCGCACGTATTCGGTGATGTGAAAGCCGACACCTCCGGCGAAGTGCTGCGCAACTGGGAGAAGATCAAGAAAACCGAAAAGGGTTCTGATACGCCGCGCTCGCTGGTGGAAGGTATTCCGCGACATCTGCCCGCGCTGTCCAAAGCAAATCTGGTACAGAAACGTGTGGCGCGCGCCGGATTTGAGTGGGATGAAATCGGCGGGGTGGTGGATAAACTCGATGAAGAGCTGGCCGAAGTCAAAGAGGCGATGGAACACAAAGATGTTTCCGCCATTCGCGAGGAGCTGGGCGACCTGATGTTTTCCGTTGTCAACCTAAGCCGTTATCTCGGCCACGAACCCGAGGAGTTGCTCAACGAAAACATTGCTAAATTTATGCGCCGTTTCCAATGTTTGGAAAATCGTCTGCATACCGAAGGCCGTGAACTTGAAGATTGCCCGCTAAATGAACTTGAAGCCGTTTGGAATGCAGTTAAGGCGGCTGAAAAAGTAAATCCACAATAAACAGGAATTGTAATCGGGATTAAATCTGGCAGTATGCGCGGCATGAGCGGAACAACCCCCAATGATTCGAAGAGAAAAATTCTCATTGTCGACGATCATGCGTTTGTCCGGCAGGGCTTGCGTGACTTCATTGAACGCGAATCCGACCTGACTGTTTGCGGCGAAGCGGCCTGTCGTGTAGGAGCGCTTCAGTCTTGTGCCGAAACAAATCCTCATCTTGTGCTGATTGACCTGTCGTTGGGAGAAGATTCGGGACTCGATCTGGTCAAGGACATCAAAGTGCAGTTTCCTGAAATCAAAATGCTGGTGCTTTCCATGCAGGATGAAATGCTCTATGCTGAGCGCGTTTTGCGCGCCGGCGCCTCCGGTTATATCAGCAAAGACACGCATCCCGACCAGCTGATTGAAGCGGCCCGTTGCGTGCTTGGCGGCGGGGTTTATGCCAGTGAAGCCGTTAAGCAGAAGATCATGCAGACCGTTCGTCAGTCTGAGTCCGGTTGCGATCCCGTTACCCGTCTCAGTGATCGCGAACTGGCTGTTTTTGAACAGGTCGGTAAGGGGCTGAGTACGGCGGATATTGCCGGATCCATGCACTTGAGTATTAAAACGGTTGAAACCTACCGTGCGCGGATCAAGACAAAACTGGGCGTGAGCAGTTCGACTGAACTGGTGCAGCGGGCCGTTCAATGGATTCTTGATAAAAACGGATAATTTCTATTGTTTATCGAATGCCTGTAATACAACCCCCTACAAAACTTTCGGGCGGCTTCCTGACGTGCGGTGTTTTTGAAAAGAAGTAAACTTCTTCCTGTTTAACAGCTTACATCGGGGTTTTTACGTTGAAAACAGGTTTCTGGACATTCGTTTTTACAATTGCGCTGGCCATTTTTGTCGGCCTGTGCTGGCTGGATATGCGTCCCGGGCCGACGCTTCACAGCACCGCAGCGTCCGGAAATATTAAACGGATCAAAAAACAATTGAATGCCGGCGCAGACATCAATGTGCTGAATCAAGAAGGATTTTCGCCGCTGATGTGCGCGATTCAGGGAGGGCACCTGACGACGATGGATCTGCTGCTGGCAGCCGGAGCCAATGTGAATCTAACCGGGCAGAAGGGAAACACGGCGCTTCATCTGGCTGCTATGCAGATCGATCCGCGCGCGGCCGAACGGCTGGTTTCCGCTGGTGCCGATCTGCAGATTCGTAACGCCGACAATGCCACGCCGCTTTATCTGGCCGTACAGGTCAACAGCCCGGCGGCAGAACTTTTAGTTGCTGCCGGTGCGCTCACAAACGGATCTGTCAGTAATTGCGAAAATTATCTTTTTTGTGCCGTCCGTTCCGGCAACCTGACGATGATTCATATCCTGATTGAACGCGGGGCAGATCTGAATGTCCGCACAGACACTGGAGCCACCCCGCTGCACTTTGCTGTTACGCGGGATCACGAAAAGATCGTCCGCCTGTTGCTTGATCATGGCGCGGACGTCAACGCACAGGATCGGTACGGTCTGACGCCCCTTCACTATGCGGTGCGCGGCAATCGGATTTCGATCGTTAAACTGTTGCTGACGCATAACGCGGATACCGAGGTTTACGGGAATCAAAACCGCACTCCGTTGTTGATGGCCGCGCAGCTCGGTTTCATGGAAATTTTTGAGGCGCTGATCCGGAACGGCGCGAACATGGATGCCAAACTGCCTTCCGGAGAGACGGCCGCTGACTTGGCCAGAGCCAATCACAATTTAAGCATCATGGCCTTTTTGGCCGATTACCGTCGCGAACTCAAAGAGCGTCGGCAGCACTCCTTCCTGTAATTATTGACCTGGGACTGAGGGCGGAATGCGTTTGACCTCGCTTTTGAAACCTCGCACAATCCCCGCCCGATGACACAGGAAACCAGCATTGTAATTGAGCATCGCGTCTTTCAGGGCGACTACCGCCTGCTCCGCCTTTCGGCCCCCACCATCGGTTCGCTCGTACAGCCGGGGCAGTTTGTACATTTACGTATTCCGTGTCTGGAGCATGCGGTTCTCCGCCGTCCGTTCAGCGTCTTTAAAGCGGATGCGAAAGGGCTCTCCATTCTTTATAAAGCCGTTGGCAGAGGCACCGCCGCTCTTACAACCGTCGCTGAAGGCGAAAAAGTCAGCCTTCTCGGTCCGCTCGGCACCGGTTTTCCAATGGTTGGATCCGAGGGAGTGGCAAAAAGCAAAATGCCGGTTCTGGTCGCGGGCGGCTACGGGAATGCCGCACTCTACCTGCAGGCCGCAAAACTTCCCGTCAAAGGCGTCGCCTTCTTTGGCGGACGCACCGCCGCTGATATTCTCTGTGTAGATCAATTTGAAGCGCTCGGCTGGGATGTCCGTGTCGCCACCGACGACGGTTCACTCGGACAGAAGGGCTTCGTCACCGCCGCGCTCGACGCGTGGCTCGCGGAGAATAAAAAACGTTTCCAGGCCTTGGAACTCTTCGCCTGCGGTCCCAATGCTATGCTCAAAGCGGTCGGCGACCGCGCTATCCAAAACGGACTGACTGCCTGGCTTTCCATGGATCGCAACATGGCCTGCGGCGTCGGCGCCTGCCTTACCTGCGTCATCAAGCGCAAAACCGCCGATGGCTGGGAATGGGCGCGCTGCTGCAAAGACGGCCCGGTTTTCGAAGCACGGGAGATTCTCTGGGAAGAGTAGCTGGGAGCGTGGGGCAAGGAGCGTGGAGTCAGGAGAAAAACATGGCGCAGTTTAGGTTTCAAAATCTTGATATATGGAAAAGAGCTATTGAAATCGCGGACTGTTTGCTCGACATTTCCGGCGAAATGGATGAGAGAAAGTTTTATCGGTTTTCGGATCAATTGAGAGGGGCTGCGCTCAGCATTTCAAACAATATTGCTGAAGGTGCAGGTTCGGCATCGAAGAAAGAATTTGCACAGTTCTTAAACTTTGCCAAGCGGTCGTGTTTCGAGAATGCCAATATGCTGATCCTTTTTGCAAAAAAGGGGTTAATTAAAAAGGAATTACGCGATCGGCAACTTAATGAACTCGAAGAGGAAAGCAGAATGATTGAGTCGTTCCGGAAAAGCCTGTTAGGAGGAGGTAACTCATGACAGAGTCCCGCTCCCCGCTCCCCGCTCTCTGCTCCCGGCCAGAACAGCCAAACATGGCTGTTCGTATCGGTTCGCTGGAGATGAAAAATCCGGTGACGGTTGCTTCCGGTACGTTCGGCTACGGGCCGGAATACGCGGAACTGGTTGATCTCGACCGACTTGGTGCGATTACTGTCAAAGGCATTTGCACCGAACCGCACATCGGTAATTCCACGCCGCGTACGTTTGAAACGTTCGGCGGCATGCTCAATGCGATCGGGCTTCCCGGCCCCGGCGCGCAGGGTTTTATTAAAAAATATCTACCGTTTTTCGACAACTACCGCGTGCCGCTGATCGTCAATATCTGGGGAAAAACGGTTGAAGACTACAGCCGTGTTGCGGAAATTTTTAATGATCAGTCGCGCATCAGTGCAATGGAAGTGAATGTTTCATGCCCGAATGTGAAAGAAGGCGGGGCGCTTTACGGAAC
>JBAYVX010000162.1:0-4554 GCA_041674365.1 Kiritimatiellales bacterium
TGGATCCGCATCACCGTCGGCACACCCCCCCAGAATCGCGCCGTCCTCAAAGCCCTCAGAGAGATTCTCTGAAATTTTGGCATAATCAACGTGGCTGATACTCTGGCTATAAGTTGCAAGTGGCCACGGTTGATGATGTTGACAGTCTGATGTATAACTCATTATCAAGTAGTATGTTATGATATTTTATTGTTTTAAAAGTATGAGATTCTATTCCATTTTTATGTTTAAAAAGTGCTAAAAGATACTTGAAAAAATATATTCATGTTTGTATAAGTGCTCATTGATACTTGGAGGAGTGGATGGATCAAGAAGAGATAGATGATGAAATTCGACTCAGGCTACTCCGAGTATTGGCGAGGCGGGAAAATGTTTTCTTCAAGGAAAGGGTTCCGGCATTTGTCTCCCTTAAAATGTGGACAGATTTTGGTGTCATCCAGGCAATTATTAAACACATCAATGGTGGTTTTAAGGTTTTTAAGAAACGAGATCAGTTTTCTAGAACTCTTCCGTCTGTTTATGAGTGTAGCGTGAAAATACCAGATGATAGCGATGATGTCTTTTACGTGGAAATGAAGGAGCGGGTTAATGGTGATGTTTGTGTAGGGTTGCGCGTGGATGTTCATAGTCATTATGGGCCTAAACGTCTAGAGAGGTAGATGTGATGAAAAATAAAAAGTGTTTTGAGTGCGATGCTGGGAATTACCAGATCGCCTCGGTCGATTACCCGGTTGAGTTGTCAGGAGGAGAATCTTTTACTGTTCCGAAGGTGAAAATTCTTCGGTGCGATTCGTGTGGCGACGAAGTTGTCCCGGCGGAATCCAGCGCTCAGATTGAAGCGTATGTCCACGATAAAACCGAGGTTCTTACCAAAGACGAACTATACAACATGTTCAGGGACGTTAATCTTGATCAAGAGAAATTTGCAAATGTAGTCGGATTGGGTCAGAAAACATATCATAGGTGGTTGAAGGGAATTCAAACCCCTAGTCGGTCGATGGGATATTACCTCCGCGTCCTTGCGCACTTTCCAGAAGTCTTCGACTGGGTGGAAAAACGAGGATGGCGTAATGATGACAATGGATGCTCGGCTGGATGCGCTTCTTGTAATATCGGGTGTACTAAGTTCGGCGCACTTCAGGCAAAATATGCGGGTAGAGATATTAACGAGCTGGCTGGTGATATTCTCTACTACAGAAAAGGGGAAAACCCTGCTCAAATTTTTGCAGAGGCAGTATGAACTCAAATACATATTGGGTGACTTTCTACTCATATAAGGGCGGCGTGGGACGCTCAATGGCTTTATCAAATATTGCTGCACAGCTTGCTTATCAAGGGCGCAATGTGTTGATGATCGACTTTGATCTTGAAGCGCCGGGTTTGGATTCGTTCAAGGAGTTTGGCGTAATTCCATCTTCTCCTGGAGTTGTCGAATATATTTCTTCATACTTAAAATCCGGTAATCCCTCCCCTGTAGAGGGTTACGTTCAGCGCTGTCCGTTATCCGATGGCCTTCGGGGTAATTTATGGTTAATGCCTAGCGGACGAAAAGACCATGATTACAACAAGCTCAGAGCCAGGATAGACTGGAACGATATTTATGATAATCGAGCAGGATCTCTTTTTATTGAGAATTGGAAAGCCGAGATCGAGCAAAAGTATAAACCCGATTATGTGTTTATAGATTCGAGAACTGGTCTGACTGAAGTCGGGGGCGTTTGTACTTTGCACTTCCCAAACTTAGTAGTTCTTCTTTTTGGCTTGAATGATCAAAACATTGAGGGGGCCGCGAGGGTAGCGAGGATAATCGAGAAACGAAATGTATGTGCGGTAATGCCAGTGGCAACACCAGTTCCCAATTTGCCGGTAGATGAGCATCCTCTAAAGGAAAGGTTTGAAAAAGCACGCGATAGGATCGGTTGTGATGTGAAGAATATGATTCGTTATTATCATCCAGCGGCTTTGGCAGAGCGCCTTTTTGTTTTAGAATCAGCGTCATCTCCTATCTGTGATGATTACATTGATATTTCCAATTCCATTTTGCAGAAGAATACGCTTGGGCTCGATAAGTTGATTGAAGATTTGGATAAAGCCTGCGCATCTATGGATGATGAATTGGCGAATACGCTAAGTCACATATTGAACTCTCGATTCAGCGAAAGTGCCGAAGCAAAGTTTGCAGTTGCAAAGAAAGCAAGAGTTTTTGGCGACCCCATTGGGTATGAGGCCTTGTTGAAAGAGGCTGTTTCCAATGATGCATCGTTTGAGCCAGCGCTTATTCCATATATTTCTGTGTGTCGAAATAGGCAGCAGTATGAAGAGTTGGTTTTGTTCTTGGGTGAAATTATTGACAAGCCAGAGAATTACGTTCTGTCAGAGTCTGCGATTGAAGATGTGTATATGGCTTACGCCGAAACAAGCATGACTTTGGGCCAGTATGAAAATGCATATAAGGTCTATAATCTCCTTTGTGAAGACGCCGAAAATAATCCTAACGTGTCACTTGAAACAAAATTAGGATGGGTTTTTAACAGGGCTGAAGCTCGACGCCGGAGGGATCGGTGTATTTATCCTGAAGACTGGAAAGTTGTTGTTGGGCTATATGAGAGCTTGATGGGATCCTCTGACAATTTCGCAAGAGAGAGATTGTTGAATATGAAACAGGCTATGCATATTGCGTACGCGTGTGTTGGGAAGGTTTCTTATGCAATATCCCTTTTAAAAGAGGCAGAAGAACAATCTGTTGCTGGCCCAATAACAAGTCGAGTGTTTCTGGTGTCCGAATATCAATATTTCTCGTTAGATAAGTGGCAAGAGGCAAACAAGTTAATGCTTTCTTCTCTTGAACAACGAGAACTTTGGGATGGAGTGAAGCTGTCCAACGTCTGCGCATAACTATCATGAATAGATGATAGGAAAAGGGGCCGACAAGCTCGTAATTTTCAATGTCTTGGAATTGACGGATAAGCACGTTTACATCCTACCGTTGAGATAGGCAAGGCGTTTGGGTTCAGGGAATTTTTCGATGGCGTAGCGGAGCATGGTGCGCGGCATCTGCTTGTAACGCGGGAGCAGAAATTTCTCTTCAGCTTTGAGGTCGCGCTTGCCGACTTCACGAAGAAGCCAGCCGACCGCTTTGTGCATCAAATCCTCTTTGTCGTTCAGCAGAAGGTCGGCGATCGCGAGGGTGTCGTCGAACTGGTTACGGCGGATGAAATAAAAGGTGGCGATGATGGCGATGCGCCGTTCCCAGAGGCTTTTGGATTTCGCCAGCCGGTAGAGCGGTTTGCGGTCTTTTTCAAACAGGTGTGCGCCGACAATCTGCGCAGCGGTGAGATCGACCAGATCCCAGTTGTTGATACGGTGTGTGTTGGCGAGGTAGGCGCGATAGATTGCCGTTTCGTTTTTCCTCTGTTCGGATTGTAGAATCATGATGAGCAGGGCGAGCAGGCGGACTTCGTGGAGCGGAGACTGCAACAGTTCGACTGCATCGTCGAGTAAGGTGTCGCGGTGTTCTTTGGCGAGCGTTCGCAGGACGGGAACTTTGATGCCGAGGAAGTGGTCGCCTTCGCCGTACTGTCCGGGGCCGGTTTTGAAGAACCGCTGAGCGTGTTCAGCGGCGGTTTTGTTTCCCAGAGCCTTCAGCTGTTTCGTGATTTTCTCCGCGGCGGTCATGGGGTGATTTTTACAGCAGGAAACAAAGAAAACGAAGGGAAACCGGTTTTTAACAGCAATAGAGCCTGATTTTCTGTCCGGGCAGATTTTTTTTCCAAGGATTGGAAAATTAATTGCGGCGGTCGGCAAAGCAGGGTACCTTGAGCTCCTCATGCGCTGCGCGCTTTGCGCAAAGCTGATTTTGATGAAAAATTAAATCCAAGGAGAGTCGCAATGAAGGGTATTCCGATCTCAGGCGTCCGTAATTTTGCACTGATGGGCCACACCGGTAGCGGGAAGACGTCTCTGCTGGATGTAATGCTCAATATTCTTGGAACCAACGAACGCGTCGGGTCGGTGGACGACAAGAGCAGTATGGCCGACTGGACGCCGGAAGAGCAGGAACACGAAATTTCCATCTGGGCGAAACCCTTCGACGGGGTTTATATCGCTGCCAGCGGCAAGCAGCGCCGGTTCGTTGTTCTCGACACTCCCGGCTACGCTGACTTTATCGGACAGCTCGTGGCCGCCGCCGCCATTACCGATGCCGGACTGATTGTGATCGACGCCGTTTCCGGAATCCAGGTCGGCACAAACCGTGCATGGAAAGTCTGCGAAAAACGCAATCTGCCGCGTGGTATAGTCATCACCGGTCTCGATAAGCCGGACGCCAACTTTGATAAAGCGCTGGCCGCCATCAAAGCGATGTGGGGCGATACCCGCTGCGTGCCGGTTGTTCTTCCAACCTCCGACGGGAAGTCAGAAGTAGATCTGCTCAACACCCCGGCCGATGCCGTTCCTGCCGATTTGGCCGATCAGGTCAAAGCGATCCGCGATCATCTGATCGAACTGGCCGCCGAAACCGACGACAAGATGATGGAAAAATATTTTAACGGCGAA
>JBAYVX010000163.1:0-4552 GCA_041674365.1 Kiritimatiellales bacterium
AAAACCCGTCAATCCGGGACACGACGAAACGGCCTGGGCGGCCAACCGTCGCGGCGAATTTGTGCTTTACTATTAGGCACAGCGTCGCCCCCTGAAGCGACCTTTACATGCTCTGTTTAATATCACAGTTCTCTTTAATCGCACAGCTGCCCGTCGCACAGGCCGGGCAGCTGTTGCTTGTAACCGGCATTTCATTTGCAATCATTACCCTGATCAGCAGCACATACCGTTTTCACCAAATGGTACAGCTTGATGAAAAGGCGCTCGCCACCACGCAAAATTGTAATGATTTCTTTTTTATTCAAGTCACCCGCTATCTCAGCAAAATCAACCGGACATCTCCCGGCTTCGGTATTTTCATCGTGCAGTTCTGTACCGATACCAAGGATAAACGGAAGATACAGGAAGCCCTGCTCACCGCTATCAAAAATACCGTCCGGAGCACAAACGACAAGGTCTGCCTATTCCACGACGACTGCGTGTCCGTCATCATTGATATCGAAGAAAAAAATGTATCTGTCATAGCGCTCCGCATAATCGCCAATTTGAAAAACATCGCGGCAATCGTCCCGGGCGTAGGAGCCTTCCGTGCTGGCGCGAGCAGCTTCCCCATGCACGGCATTAACACACAGACCCTCATCGATGCCGCCACCGGAGCACTTGAAGCCGTCGATTTTGAAGCCCCTCTTCCGTTTTGTCTGGCTCCGCCGCCGGTCACCATCAGAGAACCTGAAACCTTACCCGAAGCGATTGGCGAACTCAGCCGGCAGGATAAAAACTCCGCACTCGATCCGCTGACCGGCGTGCTTGGCGCCGCGGTCATTGGCTCCTATATGCGAAAATATCTCGCCGAAATCCGACGGAAAAAAGAGCCGGCTTCTGTGCTCTGTGTTGGCGTCAACCGGATTGACCAGATCATTCAACTGCATGGCGAACCGGCGGCCGATGATGTTATCGCGGCCGTCAGCCAGGTACTTCAACGCCTCACACGCAACTGTGACCTTATCGGGCGCTACCACCGCGACGACTTTCTCGTTCTCGCACCCTGCTCGTTGCAACAGGGAGAAATGATCGCCATCCGTCTGCGCGAAGCCATCCAAAAAGAAATTTTTATTTCCGGCTCTAAACGGATCAAAGCCTCTGTCAGTATTGGAATTACTGCGCACCCGGAACACGGCCGCAACCTGCGGGATCTCTTCCGCTGCGCCTACCGTGCGCTCGAAGTTGTCCGCAGCTGGAACACCTCGGCCTGCCTGGTATATGATTCTGCGCAACATATGAAAAAGACAAAATATGAAACTCGGCGTTAACATCGACCACGTCGCAACCTTGCGTCAGGTACGCGGAACCGACTATCCCGACACCCTCGAAGCCGCAAAAATCTGTGCCAAAGCCGGAGCCGTCAGCATCACCATCCACCTCCGCGAAGACCGTCGCCACATCCAGGATCACGATGCCTACCGCCTCAGCAAAAACTGCCCTCTCCCGATCAACCTCGAAATGGCCAACGCCGAAGAAATCGTTCAGATCGCGCTCGACATCAAACCCGCTGAAGTTTGCCTTGTTCCGGAAAAGCGGCAGGAGCTCACCACCGAAGGCGGACTCGACGTCATTGGAAACTTCCAAACATTGGAAAAAAACATTACGCGCCTGCAGGACAACGGCTCCATCGTCAGTCTCTTTGTTGAACCCGATAAAAAAACACTCGAGGCCTGCGCCAAAACCGGCGCACGCGTTGTTGAACTTCACACCGGCTCATATTGCGATGCAAAAGACCCGGCTCAGGCCGAACAGCTCCTTCAAAAATTAATCAACGGCGCAGAAATTGCACACGCCCTCGGCCTTCAGGTTAATGCCGGACACGGTATCAACCTCAGCAATATCGCTGGTATTTTGAACATTCCTCATCTCGATACGCTCAACATTGGTCACAGCATCGTCGCCCGTGCCGTTTTCCAAGGTTTGGAAAATGCGGTTCGCGAAATGCTCGCCGCCATGTCAGAATACCGCCTATGAAAACAGTGTCCGCTGCCGAAATGCGCGAACTCGACCGCCGCACCATTGAGGCCGGCGTAACCGGCGAAGAACTGATGCGCCGCGCCGGACAGGGTGTTGCCGATATTGCCTCCGACGTGCTCGCCGCACGGAACGGGCACTCTGTCCTGCTGATCGCCGGAACCGGCAACAACGGCGGCGATGTTTTTGCCGCCGCCACACTGCTCTCCGGAAGCGACATCGACCTTGAAGTCTGGATCTGCGGATCGCAGAGCAAAGTCAAGGGCGACGCCCGGCTGCACCTAAAAAAAATGATCCGCGGCGGCATCATTCCCAAAGAAGTGCGAAACGAAAACGATCTCATCCCGAAAACCGATCCGGATCTTATCATCGACGGACTGCTCGGTACCGGCTCCAAAGGCGCGCCGCGTGGTTTTATGACAACGCTTGTTGAATGGATCAACATTGAAGCACAATACGCGTTCGTGCTCTCTATCGATATTCCGTCCGGTATCAATGCCGATAGCGGCATCGCGGACGGCCCTGCCGTCAAAGCCGACATGACTGCCACCATAGGCCTGCCCAAAACCGGACTCATTCGCCCCGAAGCTCTTCCATACGTTGGAAACGTCGAAGTCATCAATATCGGCATACCGGTTGAATTTATCGAAGACACCGCCGGTTGCGAAGAAGCTGTGCTGATCGACCGCTCGGATCTTGTGCTCCCGCGCCGCGAACGCGACAGCCACAAAGGAACCTACGGTCACGCTCTGCTCATCGGTGGATCAAAAGGCTACACGGGCGCCATCGCTATGGCCGCGCGCGCCGCGCTGCGCTCCGGCGTCGGATTCGTCAGCGTTCTGACGCCCGAAGAGGTTTATCCGGTCGTCGCACAGGCCTGCGGCCCTGAAGTGATGGTTCATAGTTTTCCAAACCTTGGAAATTTGACGGTCGATTTTTCCAATGTTTGGACCCGAGCGCAGCGAGAGAGGCCACGCGAAGGCGGGGCAACGACCGAAGGGAGTGGCAAAAAAGTGACGGCAGTTCTGGCCGGCCCCGGCCTCGGGCAATCGCCCGAAGCGATCGATCGGCTGTTAAAAACCTGCCCGGTTCCGCTCGTACTCGATGCCGATGCGCTCTGCGTTCCGCCCGTAGCAATTGCCAACGCAAAATGTCCCGTGATACTCACACCCCACCCCGGTGAGTTCGAACGGTTTTTTGGAATACCGATTACAGATCGCTGGGCGCAGGCCTTTGAAGCTGCGGAGATCACCGGAAAAACAATCGTTCTGAAAGGCGCCGGCAGTGTAGTTGCAGAATCCGGCCAGAAGCTGGCGGTTAATTTGACCGGCAACCCCGGCATGGCAACCGGCGGATCCGGCGACGTACTCGCCGGGCTTTTAACCGGACTGCTTGGCAAGGGAATGAAACCGTTTGCAGCAGCAACGACTGCGGTTTATCTGCACGGACTCGCCGGTGATATCGCGGCGGAAATGGTGACGCAAGAAGCACTGATCGCCACCGATCTTATCGAAGCTCTGCCCGATGCCTTCCGCTTCCTGCCGTCGCGGTAATTTATACATTAAGCATACTGGAGGGCTGGTGCGTAGCCTGCAGAACGGTCTGCCACACCCAGCGATCCGGCTCAACCTGTTTGCGTTTTCCAATCATTGGAATCGGTAGATGCACCAGCCGGTGATTGTGCAGTCCGACAATCATATTGGTCTTGCCCGTCATCGCTGCGTGCATCGCGTTATTGCCAAGCAATAGACAGTATTCAGAATCGTTGGCATTGGCCGGTGTACTGCGGATCGAATAACTCGGATCAAAATATTTGATGTTGATCTCAGTGTTTCTTTCAGCAAACCAGCGTTTTAGATCGTCCCGCAAAAACGTTCCGATGTCGGCCAGTTTTGTATTGCCGGACTTATCTTTCGCATCCGCATGATCAATCAGATTCTGCCCCGCGCCTTCGGCGACCACCACCACCGCATGATCCTTTTTGTCCAGACGCTGACAAAGATGCTCATAGAAACCGTTCGGGCCTTCCAAATCAAACGGCACTTCAGGAATCAGACAAAAGTTGACGTTGCTGTTGGCAAGAGAAGCCGAGGCGGCAATCCAGCCGGACTGACGGCCCATCAGCTTAACCAGTCCGACACCGTGCCGGATAGCTTTGGCCTCGGCATGTGCGCAGTTGATCACTTCCCACGCGCCTTCAACCGCCGTTTCGAATCCGAACGAACGCTCGACCAGACTAATGTCGTTATCAATCGTCTTCGGAATTCCGACCACCGAAATCTTCAATCCCTGTTTCGCGACCTCTTCCTGAATGTCGCGCGCGCCGCGCAGCGTGCCGTCGCCGCCGATGGTGATGAGAATATCCACTTTGTAGTGAAGAAGCGTATATACGATCTCCTTCGTATCCTGCGGACCGCGAGAGGACTTCAGAATCGTCCCGCCTTTTTCGTGGATCTCGTCGGTGTTATCCGTATCCAGTTCGATCGGCGGATGGAAATATTTGGCAATCAAACCTTCATAGCCGTATTGAAATCCC
>JBAYVX010000164.1:0-4527 GCA_041674365.1 Kiritimatiellales bacterium
ATCCTCGGCGAATGGGATCAGGACGAAAGCCTGCACATCATTTCCAATCAGGCCGGAATGGCCAAAGCGCTTAACGGCGCTAAAGCCGGAGACAAAGTCAGCGTACCGACATCCAGCGGAGTGAATGTTGAAGTCGAAGTCGCCGCCGTCACCGCCCTGCCCGAACACATCAAGGCGTGGATCAACGGGTAAAAACAACACCCTGCGGTTCAACCTGCAGAGCATAAGCAGGATAATCTCCAAACGGCTTTTCTTGTCCGCCGGAGGCCAGCAAGCTTGTTGGCTCAGCCAACCCGATGGCGCAGTCGCCGAGGCCGGAGCCGGAGATTTTCGCCGGGATTTCCCCCTCGACGCCGCTCGGGGCAGGCAATTTTTGGAAAATGGAGATGATTTCGGCCAGCGTAGCGTTGCAGAGGCCCATTTCTTCCATCAGCTTCTGATTCAGAATCAAATTTTTTCCAAGGGTTGGAAAATCTGAAATCACCTCGCCGACGCTGGCGTCCATGCGGTCGAAGATTTTTTCATAGTATTCCGGATTGAGCGCGCGGCGTTCTTCGATGTAACGAATGACATCGGCGGTTTTCATTTTCGAGCCGGAATAAACCGCAGTCAGCGGAAAAGTTTCCGCCAGCGGAACAATCTCTAACGGATCAGCGCGATAGGCGACGACTCCGCCAAAGACGCTGGCCGCGACGTCTGCGCCGGAGCCGCGTCCCTGTACGCGGTGAATGGTTGCGAGAGAGCGTTTGAACAGCTCCATGCGGTCGTCGATATTTCCCATTAGCGCGGCGTGGGTGGCGACGGTGACGGCGGCGGATGAACCGAAGCCGATGTCGCTGGAAAACTCCGATTCGATTTTGAGTTCGATGCCCTGTTCCATCGGGTATTGCTTCACAGCATCAAGCACAAAGCGGAAGTCGGGATGATCAATCAACTCGCCGAGCGGCGCTTCATATGTTCCAAGGTCTGAAAGGATCCGAAGAATTCTGCTATTAATTTTTGAGAGCGAAACTGTAATGCGCTTGTTAATGGCGCAAACGAGCGCGCGGCGGCCATGCAAAACAGCATGCTCCCCCAACAACATGAGTGAGCCAGGAGCCGAGACTTGTATGAGGTGCTGCTTCATAGCGTCAGGATTGTGATCAGAATAATTATGGACAGAATGATTAGCGATTCAGGGTAACGAGTGTTAGGGAAATTATTCTGTCCATAATTATTCTGATTTCAGGTTTCCATTAGACAATGCGCGTTCCGAGCGGGTCGCCGCGGACGGGTGAAATTTTGTAGCCGTATTTGCCGACGAGCGCGGCGGGCATGAAGTCGGCCAGCACAAGAACAACGCCTCCGCTTTGTCCTCGAATAGCGCCCGCGCCGCAGATTTTGGCCGCGCCGCCCGCGGCTTCGACGTCGGCAACAAACTGCTGCACTTTCTGCGGTACGACGCCGATACGGCATAGCAACCGGTGATTTTCTTTCAACAGCGAACGCATGAGCGCGCTGTTGTTGTCGCGCACCGCTTTTTCGACCTCATTGGTGACCGCTTCAAAGTCGTTCCAGATGAGATCGTTTTGGAACTGTTCTTTGACCTGCACGACGCATTCGCCGGTGGTCGCTTCGGGCGCGCCGGTTTCAACGAGATACATTTTCATGCGCGGCAAAGGGACTGAACGGGCCTGCCCATCCTGAAAAGCGGCACATCCGCCGTAGAGCGAAATATAGGAATCGACGCCGCTGGGGTGGCCGTGCTGAAGTTTTTCCGATTCGAGGCTGAACTCATAATACCAGTCAGGGCGGAAATCGACACGCAGGTAATGTCCCAGCGCTCGCAACTCGCTGAGCACGGCGGCAGCTGACGATCCCAGCCCGCTGCCGACCGGAATACTCGATTTAAGTTTGATGACAATTCCACTGTCCATCTTGCGATGCAGTCCGTCGAGCACGGTAATAAAGCCGAATTTGAACAGATCAACCGGTTTATGGAGCACATCACGGATACCGAGCTGGCCGTTCAGAAAAAGATGGTAGTTATTCAGGGCGCGTCGCTTAAAATCCTGTAACGCCAGCATGGTGAAGGATTCGCGTTCACTGATATCCGGCAGGTCGAATGAGACTTCTCCGTCCAAAGACTCTTCAATTGTGGCGGTTACGCTGCGGTCGATAGCCATCGCTACGGCGGGCTTTCCGTACACTACGGAATGCTCGCCGCTCAGGATCAGTTTGCCTGGGGAAATGGCTTTCATGCGGGCGGAATTAGAGCATTTCCTTCAAAAAATAACAACACAGGAAGAGGTGCCTAATTCGTAACACGTAATGCGTAAAGGATATCCAATTACGCGTTACTCGTTAAGTATTACGCATTCTCATAGATGCGCTTATGCTGCCGCATGCCGGCGAAGCGGAACGGGCCGGTACGGTACTGCGGAAAGGTGTAGACGCCGCCGTCGGTCGGAATGCCGTAATGATAAATATCTTCGTACTGCTGGAACGTGAGCTCGGTTCGCCCGGCAAGCAGATCCTGATGCGCTTGCGTGAAAAGCGCGGTGCGATAGCCTTTTTGCACCACGCCGCTGAAAAACTCGCCGACGCAGCCGGAGCCGTAGCTGTAGAACCCGATCCTCTTGCCGCTCAAATCTTCCGCGGCATGATCGAGCAGTGAGCAGAAGCCGACATATAGCGAAGCGGAATAGCAGTTGCCCGCCTGCCGGCTGTAAATCAGCGATTCTCCGATGGCTTTTTTCAGCTCTTCATCAGAAATCCCTTTTGCCAGTTTTTGATGCGCTTTTTCGGCCATACGGGTAAACGGAATGTGGTAGCAGAATCGGGCAAAGTCATCCAGCGAGCGTCCGCTCTCGGCCGCGTACTGTTTCCACGATTCAAGAAGCGCTTTGATGTACACCAGTGTCGAATACTTGCCGTCCACCAGCGCTTCGGAAAGATAGTTAGGCCGCCAGAAATCCATTACATCGTCAGCATAAAACCCGGCCTCGGAATCAATGGTCAGCAGGCGCGGATCCGCTGAAACCGTGAAGGCGACTGCGCCGCAGCCCTGCGTTGATTCGCCGGGACTGCCCAGTTCGTAGCGGGCCACATCGGAAGCAATGACGAGGACCTTGCTCTTCGGCTTCATCGCGACGAGACCCATCGCCATGCGCAGCGCGGCGGTGGCGCTGTAACAGGCCTGCTTCAGTTCCACTACGCGGCAGCGCTCCGGCAAACCGAGCAGTCCATGAACAAACATTCCGGCCGCCTTCGACTGGTCAATGCCGCTTTCCGTTGCAAAGAGAAGCGCCTCAATGCCATCGAATGCGCCCTGCTCTTTCAGCCGGAATGCCGCGCCGGCCGCCATGGTGACAATATCCTCATCGGGCGGCGGAATGCCCATCTTTTCCTGCCCGATGCCGGTGTAGAATTTTTCCGGATCGACGCCGCGCGCCGCCGCCAGCGTTTTCAGATCGAGAAAATACTGCGCCGTATAAAACGAAATCTGGTCGATGCCGGTTTTCATGATTTAACAATCAGCTCCCCGTGCCCTTGGATTTTTTCGACACGGTCCGCGCCGAGAAGAAACATCGCGGTGACAAATTCGCGTTTTAGCCGCTGAATGACTTTACGCACCGCTTCCGCCGACTCCATCGCCGGATTCAAAAACGGACGGGCCAGCCCGCAGAGCGACGCACCGAGAACCACAGCCTTCGCCATATCGAGCCCTGAGCGGATCCCGCCGGACGCGATCAAGGTGACATCCAGCGGCGCTAATGCGCGCAGAGCCAGCGGCGTTGGAATTCCCCAGTCCTGAAAAAGTTCACCCAGCGACGTATCCTCACTGCGCTCGCCTTCGATCCGGCTCCATGAGGTGCCGCCGGTTCCGGCCACATCGATATATTTTACTCCGGCTTTAATCAGCAGTTCCGCGTCGGCCTTCGAAATGCCCGCGCCAACCTCTTTGAGGATCACCGGAACTCCCCCTTCGACAGGGCTCAGGGCAGACAATCCTTGGACAATTTCGCCGATTTTTTTCCGCAGGTTGGAAAAATTGGTGTCACCCTCCGGCTGAATCGCCTCTTGCAACGGATTGAGATGTAAAACCAACGCATCGGCTTTGAGTATCTGTACGACGGCTTTGGCGTGATGAAGGGTCATGTCTTCATTAAACTGCACGGCACCAAGGTTGGAAAACAGCAGAGTCGTTGGTGCAACTTTCCGGAGGTCAAAACTGGACTTCGCCGTTGGTTCTGAAAAAAAGATGCGCTGCGAACCGACGCCCATGGCGACGCCTTCAGCTTCGGCGGCGGCGGCCAGATTGGTGTTGATCTTCCGAAACAGTTTATCGCCGCCGCCGGTCATCGACGAAATCAGCAGCGGAAACGAAAGCTTTTTACCCATGAACTCGACAGACGGATCAATCGCCTTCAGATCGATTTCCGGCAACGCGCGATGCGTCAGGCGGATCTCGTCGAAATAAAACTTACGCCGATCCATCTCGCCCTTCTTCGCGACGATTTTGACATGCTCCACTTTCCGTTTTTC
>JBAYVX010000165.1:0-4515 GCA_041674365.1 Kiritimatiellales bacterium
CCATCCTCCGTCGCGCATCGTCTCGATTCGCAACGTGCCGCCATCCGGCATCGCCTGAATTGCGTTCACTGCCAGATTTGTTATAACCTGCTGCAGCTGCCGGTTGTCCGCCACGATTTCGGGAATGTTCTCGTTCAGTGCATAGTCCAGATGAACACCCGCCGCCGAGCAGCGCGCGCCCCAAATGGCCTCGCTATCCTGAATGATGCGATTCAGATTGGTTCGCGCATCGCAAGGGGGCGTTTGCCGGGCAAACGTCATCAAGTGGCGGATAATGTCGCGCGCATGAAGGGTCGCGGCTTTAATCTTTTCAATATCTTTATGCGCCTGATCCGGCAACCCTGGGGTCTTATCCAATAATTGCGCAAACCCGAGAATTCCACTCAGCGGCTCGTTCAACTCATGCGCCACACCGGCGGCCAGCTGCCCGAGTGTTGAAAGCCGATCCGCATGGCGCAATTTCGCGTGGAGCCGTTCCTGTTCCGCCGCCGTCTCGCGGCGATCCACAATCAGCCCCACCTGACGGGCGACCTCGCCCAGCAACCGGACTTCCTCCTCGAGAAACGTAGGAGCTACTTCCGGCGACAAAGCCGGATAACCCACCGCAATCTCGCCTCGGCATTCGCCGCGAACCACCACGGGCTCACTCAGGCCGCAGCCCGGCAACATCTTGGCGCCGCTGCAAAATTCGTCGTGATCCATCCGCACCCGCGCCGATGCACTGTCTGGTTGTTGCCAGGCCGCCGACAACGCCGTAGCAACGCCTTGTAAAATTTCAGGCAGCGACGCGGCGGGCCGACTGGAAATCTGCGAAATTTCATAGAGACAACTGAGCTCTTTCACTCGTTCTCTCAGCTTATGCGCGGCACTCCCCGCTCTTTTTTTTGATTGGATATCCATAGGCCTCTCTGTTGCCAAATCTACCACACACAAAACGGTTGTCTATGGTTTGTCAGCACCCGTCTATTTATTCGTTCACAGAGCGGAAAGCCCCCGGACGGGCAGAGCGGGGTGAATCCCGTCCTGAGTCAGGCGAACATCTTCAATCGTGTAAAACACCTTGTAATGATATTCCCGAACCGTCCGCAGAACCTTCGTAAGCTTTTTGCGTTGCACCACGGTAAACAAAATGGCGACCGGACCGTTTGCGCCTTCTCCTTCCACTTTCGTCACTCCAAATCCTTGATCACGCAAAGCTTGTGCGAGGTCCAAAGACCCTCCGTTCGGTATCATTCGCACCACGACAAACCCCATGGCGATCCATCGCTCGATACACATACCCAAATAGGCACCCAGAGCATAACCGGAAGGATACGCCAAAAAACAAATCCAGTTATCCAGATTGGACATAATTTGCGAAACCGCCAGCAACCAGACCAGAACCTCAAAAAACCCGGTCAAAGGAGCCAACCACTGATGTCCGCGTGCAACAAAGATCACCCGCAAGGTTCCCAGGCTGACATCCATCGTTCGCGCTAATAAAATAAACAACGGCAACATCCACCAAGATTCTTTTAAAACTTCCATTTTATATTATCCTCAAAAAAGAGCCCTGCGGCTCCGGATTAACTATTCAGCACCATCCCCGAGAGTAGCGAGGATGGGGCATTATGCCCGCTAACGGGAACCCGCCTTCCCGGCGACAATTCCACTCTTCTCCCGTCAGGGTCATTTCTTTTTCTTCAACGTCAGTTTACACGGCGGCTTCACAGGTACGGGGAATACGACGGGTGATACGGCGGGTGTGACGCTTCACGAGCTGGCGTTCGATTCGGTCGAAGCAATCAGCCAGCGCATTGTAAATCCCGTCGTGTTCGCCGAGTATTTCCCGGCTTCGGGCCGCATAGAGCGGCTCGCCGGAAACCGTCAACCGAACCTTCACTTCGAAGGCACCTTTGCCTTCATGGTGGCGGGTTTTGGTGACAACTACCGCGACGTGCGCATTCGACAGCGCGTATTTATCAATTTTTCCCATCAGCTGGTTCACGACGGTGAGCACGTGCCTCGACCCGTGCATGTGCCGGAACTGAATCGACACAGGAACTTCCGCAGTGGACTGATTGCTGAAAAAAGAAGCTGCGGACTTGATTTGTTTGAATTCATGCATACCATCGACTCCTTTTCTAATAGTTATTCTGATGTCTTAACGGCGGGGAACGCCCCCGCCACCTTGAAATAGTTCAGATCTCACAGAGCCGCTTTCATTCAAAAGATTCCGCCCCTTCCCCGCAGAAGTGCGGGAATGGGGCTTTGTTCCCGTTAGCGGGCGACCAACCGGCCCGCTACAATTCCTGCCTTCTCACGCTGAATTCGTTTCTTTTCTTTCAGCGTCATCTTTGGCGCTTTACGTGTTTCCTTCTTTTTCTTCGGCATAGCATTCTCCTTTCAAATTTATAAATTGCTATCCACACGTGCTGCCTATATGCAACAAGCATGCCAATGAATGCGGGCGGCAAATGCGAAGGCGTTCACAAATCGCTATAAGGCACAAAACCTATTGAGCAGGGCGGGAATGACTACATTTCAGCGAAAAATATTTGGTAAAAGGTCACGTTACGGAAGCGACTGAAGTCGATGAAATACCGGGAACAATTTCCCCAGCGCGGAATTTTTACCCACTTTGATTTGTATCAAGCGAACCTTTCATCCGAGGCATTTCCGAGAGAGTCCGTACATCTGTTCGGCAATGACCATAGGAAATGATAAACTTAGAAAACGGCGAGCCGATTCCCGGCCTGAAAAACAGAAAAAGATAGATTCCCCCTCCGGAGATCCATACAATCCTCAACAGTTGTTGGCGCTGTTTAAAAAAAATCAGCCTCCCACCATTTATCTTCTGCAATGGAACGTTGCGGTTATGGCGGCAGGCGGAATAGAACCGTCAGGGTCGCGTATCCTGCAGGACGCGTGATCAGGGGATGAGAGGAATGTCATGGACTCCGTTTATGTAATAGGATCATTGATTTTGATTGGGGTCGTGTTGGCCGCCGTGTGGCTGGATCGGTGGAGCGTGCCGGTTATCCTCATTGCTCTTTGCGCCGGGATTCTCTGCGGTAGCGATGTTCTAAACCTCTGGTACTTCGACGACATTAACCTAACCAAGCAAATTGCAAACCTAGCCCTGGTATTCATCCTTTTTCACGGAGGCTTCTCAACCAAAAAAACGGACTTCAAGGCCGTTGCCTTGCCCGCCGGCGGACTGTCCACATGGGGCGTAATCCTGACTGCGGCCATCACCTTCTGCGTCTTGCGCTATCTTCTCAAATGGCCATTTGAACAATCGATCCTTCTTGCGGTTATTATCTCCTCCACTGATGCCGCCGCGATCTTTTCGATCCTTCGCCGGCAGTCGCTCCCGCGAAAATTATCTTCCATTACTGAAATTGAAAGCGGTGCCAACGACCCGATGGCCGTTTTGCTCACTGTCGCCGTGCTGGGTATGCTGACATCGTCTCATACGGCATGGCCCCTGACGGCAATCCAGCTCGTCTGGAAAGTTGCCGCGGCTCCCGTAGCCGGGTGGCTGCTGGCGCGCGGAGGGCTCTGGCTGTTTAATCGTCTCCGCCCTCAAGACCGCGGTCATTACTATGTTCTGTCCCTGGGAATGATCCTTCTAACCTACGGGGTTGCGGAGGCGCTCCAGACGAGCGGTATGCTGGCCGTCTTTGTCGCGGGCTACACAATGGGAAATCGTCCCTTCGTTCATAAACAGGGTGTGACCAATTTTTCAGCGGCCCTTTCTACCGTGGCCAATATCACCATGTTTGTGATGCTGGGCCTTCAAGTCTTCCCCCATCAATGGAATACCATTTGGTTGCAAGGGATCATTGTTTTCGCAGTGCTGACCTTTATCGCCCGCCCGCTTGCCGTTGTCATCGGTACAATCGGGATGCATCTGGGATGGAAGGATAAGGTCTTTATTGCCTGGGCCGGACTGCGCGGATCGGTTCCGATCGTCCTCGCCACCTATCCTGCGGCCGCAGGGCTCGCCGTTGGACAAGATGTGTTCAACATGGTTTTTTTCGCCGTCATCCTATCCATTGCCGTACAAGGAAGCACTTTGGGGGTGTTGGCACGGTGGCTGAAACTGACCTGTCCCATGCGCCCCAAGCCGCTATTCAATCTGGAACTCGTCACCATGAGAGAAAGCGATTTTGATTTGATCGTCGTTGATATTCCCGACGTTCCGGACTCAATCGGACGATCCATCGCCGATCTGCAACTTCCCCCCGACGCCGTGATCACCTTGATTACGCGAGGGAGTCTCTTAATCGCGCCTAAGGGATCGACCCAGTTGCACGGAGGCGACCAAGTAACCGTGCTGGCCCATGCAAGCGAAGAATACAATATCCGCTCCATCCTGCTGGATGCCGTTTCTGTCGAACAAACAAACCGAAGCGGGAAAATGATTCAACTTCAAGACGCCCTGACAGCCTGGGGCCGCCCGGATTTTGAAACGGTTTTTAAAAAGTCCATTGCGGCGCTGGACGGCGACGCGCTGCTCCTGCAACGGGG
>JBAYVX010000166.1:0-4474 GCA_041674365.1 Kiritimatiellales bacterium
GATGAACATCCGGAAACGCAGGGGCTTTGTTTTCAAAATCATACAATGCCGCTAACAAATTTGATTTCGTCAGTTCTGCAAAAAAATCCTTGGTGGTATTATCTGTTGCAATTCCAGATGGTACAAGCAAGCCAATGCGTCCGACTGGCGAGACAATATTTTTTGCCAGTTCCGCAAAAACTGCATAAGTATTTATATCGCCTCTGCCTGTCAAAGAATATTTCCCGCAGGTTCGTATATAATTAAGAATTTTTTCAGTGTCTTCTTTTGCCGTTATATATTTTTGATTAAGTTCCGGATTGTTTTTTTGAAGTTTTTCAATCAATTGTCTTCGTTTGGCAGCATTAACAGCCGATGCAATAGCTGAATCAGTGGAATCGAAAAATTCTCGTTCCTGCAATTTCAATCTTTCCCACGGCGGATTGCCTATAACGCAATCAAAGCCGGGATTTTCACGGTTGAAAACTTCAGGAAATTTTTCCTGCCAGTTTAAAGCGCGAGGATGGACGTTTACATCGGATACAAGCGAATTTCCGCAAACGACATTCTTTGAAAGGTCGGCCAGTGTCTTGCCCCTGTGCGCCGATTGCAGCCATAACGCAAGCTGCGCTATCTCCACCGCCGCCGGCGAAAGGTCAACGCCGTAAACATTATCGTGCAGAATGTAATCCGGTATAAGGTCTTTAAATTTATCCGCCTCGCTGTCGTCGTACAATCCCATCAGGTACGCAATATCAAGATATTTTTCTTCAAACACCTGATACGCCTGAATCAGAAACGCGCCGCTTCCGCAGGCGGGGTCAACTGCTTTGACTTGCCGGATTATTTCAACCGCGTCATTTACATATTGTGCTAATTTTTTCTGGTCTTTGGTTTTTTGCGGGTCTTCGTAATCCAGACCGTATTTTTCGGCCGCGGGTTTTAATCGTTCGTCGATTAATTTATCGATTGCGTTGTATGCGATAAATTCGGTAAACTCCGGCGGAGTATAATATACGCCTTCTTTTTTTCGCTCTGCGGACTTGGACATCTTCGGCTGCGGCTTATCGCTTTTGGCCTCAAAGAAGCCCGTAAGCCGGACTTTTTCAATATCGTTTATGGATTTTTCAAACAGTTTGCCGAGGATATCGACGTTAATTTCATATCTGAACTCATAAGCGCCTATATGCTTAAAGAAATCCGTCCATTCATCGTCTAACTGCAAATTATCTACTTCGTCGTCCTGCCTGAACAATCCGCCGTTATAGCCTGGAATGCCGTTTCGCTCGTTGCCTTTATCTATATGATGAAACAGATTAAGAAAGTTTTGCCATCGTGGATTTGTAACCCTGAAAAAGGCCGGCAGCTGTTCCCACGCTATTCCGATTGAATTCTCCGGCAGCAATTCTCTGTCTTCGCAGAATGCTACGAATATAATTCTGTCTATGAGTTTTTGAGTTATTCTTATCGCGTCATCCAGCGGCTTTGAATAAGGCGGCTTTGTGAGTCTTGAGATAAGAGCCTGACGGTTGTCGTGATAATATTGATAAAGTTCGTCCCCGACCTCGCGCTGTCGATTTACGGTTTGGCGAAGTAAAAATTCAGTCCGAGGTGTTTTGCCGAATTGTGAAATGAAGCCCTGTTTTTCAAAGATATAATAAAATTGTTTGAAAACATCTTTGTCGCGCAGTTCCTGCAGTGTAAAAATTTCATATACTTTGGGAGTATTATTGCGATGATAAAGTCTGAAGCTGACATAGTTGCATACGATACCCCACGGACATTCCGGAAGCGCGTTTAGATAATCCCAGCATTGTTGAACGGGTGTTCGTCCGCCGAATCGGTCTTTGTCAACATTTACAGTTGAATCTTTTAATTCTATAACGGCCTGTGGCATTCGTTTTTGGTTATTGTCGAATACTCCGATTGCCGCATCGGCTATGCCGCCGTTGGCTGTAAATTTCGGTTCAAGATTCCATTCAGATTTATCTTCTGAAAATAATGTATATCCGAGCGCCTGCCCGAAAATTTGTGTTATAAATTCCGATTCAAGTGTTGTTTCTTTTCGCGGGTCGAGTTTACCGGCGGATTCAATATCCGCCCATTTTACAAATATATCATAAGCATAGTCGAGGTTGGACCATTCATGATGGACGCTTTTGGTTTCCTGTTTGAGAATATTCGGAAGAAACAGCGGGCGAGTTCTTCTGCCTTCACCATATCTTGCTTTGTGTAATTCTCGAAAGAGATATTCACCTTTTACTTTTTTTGCCATATTAAAATTATTCCTCACCTGAAAGAATTAAAAAGCTGATTTTATCACCATTTCTCAACAATTCAACTCCATAAAAATTCTTCGCAGCAGCGACTCCATAACTCATAACTATTCGTTATTCACCCTTCAGAGCCTGTTGCATAAATAATTGCTCTTTTTAAAAGCCCAACAGTTTATTCTCTCGTGAATCCAGCCGATTATTTAGCTAAACGTGCCCACCGTGAAACGGCGGGGCAAATACAATGTTGTGCAGACACACAGGTCTGCCCCTGCGACATATCTCCGTGCAGGAAACGGCTAAATGAATCGGCGAGAAAACATACGCAGTTTTGTAAATTTGTGAATAAAATCACATAATTTTCATTGACAAATCATAATAATTGTTTATAGAATGACTTTTATAATGATTTGTTTTCTAATTACTAACGATTATTTTCCATTTAACGACAAATTATGAGCAATAGAAGCAGAATATTACGGTTATCACGATACAAGAATGCCGCTCTTCGTTTAAAATCCCTCAATTTTCTGAAAGTCTTTTCCGACAATCTCGCTGACGCTACGGGTGTAACTGCTTCGCAAGTTCGCAAGGATTTTTCGATTTTCTCAATCTCCGGCAACCGCCGAGGCGGGTATCAAATCGAAGAACTGCTCACGCAACTCAATAGAGTACTCGGCAAAGACAAACTGCAAAAATTCATCCTTGTCGGAGTGGGAAATTTAGGCCGGGCGCTGATTAATTATCAGGGGTTCGCCAAAAGCGAAATTAAAATCGTCGCAGGTTTTGATACTGACCCGGCGAAATTCAATCGCAAAGCTGACACGCTAATATTGCCGATGGATGAACTTGCAGGCTTTATAAAAACAAATGAGGTAGAACTGGCGATATTAACCGTGCCGGAATTTAACGCACAGGAAGCATTTGACAAACTCAAAGCGGCAGGAATAAAAGGAATTTTAAACTTCGCGCCAACCAGATTAAAAAGCGATGACAAAGTCATTGTTCATAATCTGAATCTTGAGACGGAATTCGAAAATCTGATTTATTTCGTGAATACCAAAACCTTACCGTCAGATTAAAACTTTTATAGCCACGAAAGCACAAAGACACGAATAAATTCAAGATTGTAGATTGAAGAATGAAGATTTATGCTGATTTGCGGGCTTTAATGCTGCCGATAAATTCGTAAAGCTCCGGCGCTTTCATCAGCCAAAGCATACCAATAAAAACTATCGTTCCGGCAGGTACGCATACGCCCAAAACAACCATATAGTTTGCTTTTATTAAACTCCATTCTTTTAAAAAGTGAACAGCTAACGCCATCACAGTGCAGGCCGCCGCCGAGCGAATTATACAAGCTGCGATTTTTCTGCCGCCTAATAATCCGAGTCTTTTACGAAGAATATACATTAATACAAGAGCATTAATCATAAATGTTATCGATGTCGAAAGGCCAAAAGCGCCGGGGCCCATACCCGGCAGCCAGATAAGCGAAAGTAAAAGCACAAGGTTGAATACTGCCAGAAAACACGAAACCTTTAACGGCGTTTTTGTATCTTTGCAGGCATAAAACGCCCTTGCGAGAATCTGATAACTGCAATACGCCCACATTCCAATAACATACATCTTCAAAACAAACGCAGCCTGCATGGCATCGGGAACGGTAAATTTTCTTCGGGCATAAATCATCATAATCGGCTCGGCCAAAATAAAAAGGCCAACACCCGTTGCAAGGCCTTCCAATAACGAAAGCCGAATCGCACGATTGATACTATCTCGCAGATTTGGAATATCGCCTCGAGAAGCATAACGACTCAATAATGGAAAAACCGCAACGCCAAGCGAAATAGCAAGAATGCCCATAGGAAACTGATAAAACGCACGAGCTGCGCCAACTCTTACAATTACTCCCTCCCTTAATGGACACGGAATCGACCAGCCGAAAATGTTAAGACTCGCGGCTTCTTTTGTAACGGTAAGATTCCATGCGATAATGTTCTGGAATACTTCAGAAAACTGCAAAAAGCCAAGTCCCAAAAGCATCGGCGTAAGAAGTTTGATTATGGATTTGACGCCCGGTTCTATGGGCTTTAGACGCGGGGTAAGATAAAGGCCGGTTCTTTTCAATAACCATATTACAGCGGCCAGCTGCACAACGCCGGCAATTACAACGCTGAACGCAACTATAACAAGCTGCTCCGGCAGATTATTTTTTATAA
>JBAYVX010000167.1:0-4467 GCA_041674365.1 Kiritimatiellales bacterium
ATGAGCGCACTGCCAGACTCTTTTTTCAGAGCTTCGGCCTGCCGACGGTTGAGGTTGAGACCGCTGCAGATGTCGGCGGTGATGTGATCGCCGCCAACGGCGATGGAGCCTGCGAGCTTGACGAGTCCGGCATTAAAAACAATGTAGACCGTGGTACCGCCGCCAAGATCAATCACCACAACTCCGGCACGTTTCTGTTCCGGCGTAAGAACCGCCAGCGCAGAACAGAAACCGCCGAACGCGGCATCGGCGCAAACCACCGGTACGCTTTCCATCAGCTTTTTCAGGTTTTCGACAACGACACGCTGACCGTGGATCAGCAACATGCCGACACGAAGTTCTTCGGCCAGCATCCGCTCGGGATTGACAATGCCGCCGCGTCCATCGACCTCAAAGTTCTGTTGCAAGGTATGCAGACGCATCCGGTCGTCGGGCAGCGGAATTTTACGGGCCACTTCAAGCGCCTGATCAATATCTTCACGGGTGATTTCGCCGCCGGGTTCTTCGTATTCGTTAAGCACCGGAATCCCGCCAACATGCAGCCGGCTTTCGGCCCGCCCGCCGGAGGCAACCAGATAGACGCTCTCGCCGATGGATTTATGGGCAACCGCTTCGGCGGTTTCCATTGCGCGGCGCACCGCGTCGAGTGCCAGCTCAAAATCAACGATTTCGCCTTTGCGCACGCCTCGCGATTCGCATTCACCAAGCCCGGCGACCATCAGGCCGCCGTCTTCGCGAACCTCCGCCATTAACACTTTTACGGTTGTTGTACCGATTTCAAGCGCCGTAATGAAAGATGCTGCCATACAGAAATTCCTTAATCGTAGAATGTCACCGGAACGTTCCGACCGTCCGGCGTCAGGTCAATGGTTTTTACGCGGCGGCCCTGTTCTTTTGAAAGTTGCAGAACACTAATCAGCCGGATCAGTTTTCCGCGGGCAGAGTTCAGTGGAAAACGTACCGATGTTTCATTATTGATAACAGCGGTCAGGAAATCGGGATACCGAACATCGAAACTTATGAAAGAAACCTGTGACCCCAGACCCAGCTGGTCGGCGGCGGAAAGAATTTCCAGACACTGGCGAATACCGGGACTGTCAACGTGATCGCCGGGACGCAGGCTTTCCAGCTTAAGACCTTCAATCAGCGGAAGCGATTGTCCGCTGCGCGTCATCGGCAGAACAACTCCGTTTCGATCGATTAGAAAAGGCAGCCCGCGTTTATTCCAGCGGATTTGTGCCAAAGCCACCCGTTCAATCACATTAACCGTCAGCGTACCCGGCAGTTTGCGCTCAATCGTGACCGACTCGACCAACGGAACCTCTTCGAGTTTTTTACGCAGCCTGTCAAAATCCACGCAAAACAGATTCACACCGGTCTGAAGTCCGGCATATTCACAAAGCTGTTCGGGCAAAAGCCGGCCGTCAGACGTGATGTTGATGGTTTTAAGTTCAAACTTCGGATTACGGGAAAGAAAAAGCGAACCGGTGTATTTAAGCCCCTTGTACATTCCAAAAAGCAACGCTGCCGCAAATACTGTCAGCAGAAGAATCATCAGCCCGCGCCGGACAACTGTTTTTCTCGGGGTTCTGCTTCTAGTCTTACTGTAATACCGCTTCGGGGGTTTTCGTCTTTTTGAAGCCATGTTTCTTCTCCGTCAGTGTGCGTGGAGCCTTTATAACGAAGCCGTTTTCATGATTCGATCACAAAGCGCCGGAAACTCAATTCCGGCGGCAGCGGCGGCCTTAGGCAGCAGGCTGTGCGATGTGAAACCGGGAATCGTATTGAGTTCCAGCACATACTGCGCCCCTTCCGGTGTCATCCGGAAATCCACGCGGCCAAAACCGCGCGCGCCGAGCGCCTCGAAGGTTTTCAGAGCCGTCTGCTGCATCCGCGCGGTGGTTTCGTCGTCCAGTTCGGCGGGTATGACATAACGCGTAGTATCGACTTTATATTTGGCTGTATAGTCATACCATCCGGCTGCCGTCACAATCTCAACAATCGGCAGCACCTCTCCATCAACAACACCGACCGTGAATTCACGTCCCGGAATAAACCGTTGCACCAGAACTTCATCGTCATATTGCCACGCATCGGCCAACGCCAGCGGCCATTCCGACTCGTTAAACACCAGCGAACAACCAACGCTCGACCCCTGCCTCGGCGGCTTCACCGCGACAGGGGGGAGCATCGACGGCTCATCGCCGCGATAAAGCACTTCGCTATCTGGAACGAGAACGCCCGCTTTACGCAGACACTCTTCGGTCAGAATTTTATCAAACGCAATCCGGCTGGATTCCGCGTCGGCGCCGACATACGGAATGCCCAGCTCGGTCAAACGCGCCTGCGCGCCGCCGTCCTCGCCGAACGTGCCGTGCAATGCAATGAATACCGCCTCGACTCCCTCAGGAACCGTGAAGTCCGGAGCGGTCACATCAATCTCGGTCACCTCATATCCGGCTTTACGCAATCCATTGGCAATCGCCGCGCCGGACTCAAGCGAAACTGCGCGCTCTGCAGAAAAGCCGCCCTTCAGGACGGCTACGTTTTGAAAATTGTTTTGCATAATGCTCATCCTAGTTAACAGAGAAATCGCAGACAATAGGCAAGTGATCGGAAAACTGAACGTCCGGCATCCAGCATCGTTCGATGCTGATTCCCGGGCTGTGCAGAATAAAATCGAGATGGCGCTTCGGCTTCCAGCTCGGAAAAGTCGGAGAGTTGGAAGCGTGAGCGTTCTTCAATCCCGTCGCCGCCTGAAACAGCCGAATCTCCTGCTCGCCCCACAGCGCATTGAAGTCGCCCGCCACAATGTACGGTCTCTTGACCGTTTGGAGCAGATCATACAGATCGCCGAGCTGGCGGTGGCGCATCCGAGAGCCGAGCGCCAGATGAATCAGGAAAAAAGTAGTGCCCTCCATCTCCAGCTCAATCACCAGTTTCTTCGCGCCGCGGTCAAAATAGTGAAAGGTTTCTTTGTGCTCCCCGTCGCGAACCACGAAGGCGTTGCCCTGCTGGTTCAGAATCGGAAAATGGCGGGTCAGTGAATTTTCGCCGTACTTCGAACGGTACACGTGGTAATGCCCCAACCGGTCGGCGAGTGTTTCCGCCTGATTACGTTTTCCCGAACGGTACGAACCGGCATCCACTTCGACGAGACCGGCCACATCGGGGTTCAGATCATGAAGGAACTGTGTGATGCATTCGAAATTTTTACAGGTATGGCGAAAATAGCCGCGCAGTGGAAAGTGATTCTTCTTCCCTCCTGTTCCGTACCGGATGTTGTAGAGAACAAATCTCATAAAAACCCTTTGGACTGCGGCGGCTTGCCGCCGCTTTCTGTTGCAGAGCTTGCTCCGCTATCTGCCGAAGCAAGCTTCGGCTGCAAAAGCGCAGGCAAGCCTGCGCACTCCATAATTTTATCAACGTCACCCGCGCCGATAATCAATAACACATCGCCCGCACGCAACTCACACTGAATATCCTGCCATACTTTTTCCAATGTCTGGAAAATTTTTATCCGGTTTTTCCAATCATTGGAAAAACGGTTCATCAAATCGTCGGTTGTGCCGCCCGCCAGCGGCTTCTCCGAGGCGGCGTAAACCGGCAAAAGCCACAGTTTTTCCAAACCCTGGAAAGCGGGCGGAAAATCGTCCATCAGTGCCTTCGTGCGCGTGTAGCGATGCGGCTGAAAAACGCCGAGCAACCGCTTCGGCTTCAGCGTTTCGAGCGCGGTTTGAATCAGCGTACGGATTTCAGTCGGATGGTGCGCGTAGTCTGAAATAATCGTATAGTCGCCCTCAAACACCTTCTCAAAACGCCTCCGCACCGGCTTGAGACCTGCCAGAGCCGATACGATCTCCTTTTCGGACTTCCACTGCTTGCAAACTTCAATGGCTGCAAAAGCGTTTAAGCGGTTATGTTGCCCTGGCAATGAGACTTGAAACTTGAAATCTGAAACTTGAAACCCATAGGGCACCGCCATGGGATTGTTTTTACAGAGCCGGAACGCGACCGGATCTTCGGCGCAATAGACGATTTTCTGCTTGGTGTTTTGAATAAAGGTTTTGAAGCAGGCTTCGAACGCTTCGACACTGGCATGGTGCTCCATGTGGTCGTATTCGATGTTGGTGATGACGGCGATGTCGGGATGATACAGCGCGACGGTTCCGTCGCTTTCGTCGGCTTCGACCACCATGATTTCGCCGTCTTTGGCAACGCCGTCGAAACTGGGCACTTCGCCGCCGATGCAGTAGCCGCACCCGAGAATCTGCGCGATCATCGACGTGGTTGTCGTCTTGCCGTGCGTGCCGCTGACGGCGATGGTGAAGCGGTCGCGCAGAAGCACGGGCAGCACTTCGCCGCGCCGGGTGACCGGAACGGTGGCATTCTTTACATCGGGATGATCTTCCGGCACGGCTGTGCTGCGGACAATCCATTCCGTACCGAATGGAACGGCGGGTTGAA
>JBAYVX010000168.1:0-4428 GCA_041674365.1 Kiritimatiellales bacterium
TGCCATTCTGCCGACTCTCGGCGGTCAGACCGCGCTCAACACCGCGATGAAGCTGGTTAAAAACGGCGTGCTTGAAAAATACGGCGTGGAAATGATCGGCGCCACCTACGACGCCATCATGCGCGGCGAAGAGCGCGATCTCTTTAAAGCCGTCATGAAAGAAGCCGGTATCGAAACGCTCAAGAGCTTCCATGTTCACAATCTGGATGAAGCCCGGCATATAGCCGAAACAGAACTCGGCTTCCCGATTATCGTCCGCCCTTCCTTCACGCTCGGCGGAACCGGCGGCGGCATCGCCGCCGACATGGACGAGCTGATGGAAATCGCCGAAGGCGGGCTCAAAGCCAGCCTCACCACCGAAGTCCTGCTCGAAGAATCGGTCTTCGGCTGGAAAGAATTTGAGATGGAAGTGATGCGCGACAAGAAAGACAACGCCGTCATCATCTGCTCCATCGAAAACATGGACCCGATGGGCATTCATACCGGCGACAGCATCACCGTCGCCCCGACCCAGACGCTGACCGACAAAGAATACCAGACCATGCGCGACGCCTCGCTCAAAGTGCTGCGCGCCATCGGCGTCGAAACCGGCGGATCGAATGTTCAGTTCTGCATCCATCCCGAAACCGGCCGCATGGCCATCATCGAAATGAACCCGCGCGTTTCGCGCTCCTCCGCACTCGCTTCCAAAGCCACCGGCTTCCCGATCGCCAAGCTCGCCGCCAAGCTCGCCGTCGGCTACACGCTCGATGAACTGGCCAACGACATCACCAAAGAAACCCCGGCCTGCTTCGAACCGTCGATTGACTATGTCGTCACCAAGATTCCGCGCTTCACCTTCGAGAAATTCCCGTCCGCCAGCACCAAACTCGGCGTCAGCATGAAGTCAGTCGGCGAAACGATGGCGATCGGCCGCAACTTCAAGGAGTCGCTGCAGAAAGCTTTCCGAAGTTTGGAAATCGGCGTCGACGGTCTCGACCTCAAAGCCGAAGCCAAGCTCGATCCGGCCAAGCTGGATACCTATCTCACCACCACCTGCACCGAGCGCACCATCGCCATCAAAGCGGCGCTCAAAAAAGGCTACTCGATCAAAAAGATTCAGGAGATGACCTGCCTCGATCCGTGGTTCATCGACCAGATCCTGCAGATCGTCGAAATCGAAAAAGAAATTCTCGACGCCAAAGAGCTGGACTATGACCTGCTCCGTAAAGCCAAGAAAAACGGGTTCTCGGACGATCAGATCGGCGCACTCCGCAAATGCAAAGGCGATGAGATCCGCGCCCTGCGCAAGAAGCTCGGCATCATTCCGGTCTTCAGTCTGGTGGACACCTGCGCCGGTGAGTTTCAGGCCTCCACGCCTTACTTCTACTCCTGCTACGGCGAACTTGACGAAACGCGCAAGACCGGCAAACAGAGCGTCATCGTCCTCGGCTCCGGCCCCAACCGTATCGGACAGGGAATCGAGTTCGACTACTCCTGCGTGCACACCGTCAAAGCGCTGCGCGAAATGGGCTACGAAGCCATCATGGTCAACTCGAACCCCGAAACCGTTTCGACCGACTACGACACCTCCGACAAACTCTACTTCGAGCCGCTCACCTTCGAAGATGTCATGAACATCTACGAAGCGGAAAAACCGCTTGGCATGATCGTCCAGATGGGCGGACAGACCCCGCTCAACCTCGCCGACCGCCTGCTCGCCGCCGGCGTTCCAATCCTTGGAACCTCGCCCAAGAGCATTGCCATGGCCGAAGACCGCGAACAGTTCCGCGTAATGCTCGACAAACTCAACCTCAAACAGCCGCAGAGCGCCACCGCCCGCAACATGGATCAGGCCAAAGCCGCCGCCGCGAAAATCGGCCTGCCGGTGATGATCCGTCCATCGTTCGTGCTCGGCGGACGCGCCATGATGGTCGCCTACGAACAGAAAGAACTCGAACCCTTCGTACAGGCCGCCTTCAACGCCAGCCCCGATCATCCGGTGCTGATCGACCGCTTCCTCGAACACGCCATTGAAGTCGACGTTGACCTCGTCTGCGACGGCAAAGACGTTTACATCGGCGGCGTGATGGAACACGTTGAAGAAGCCGGCATTCACTCCGGCGACAGCGCCTGCTCCATCCCGCCCTACTCGCTCAGCAAAGACATGGTCGATCAGATCAAAGCCGCCTGCACCCGCATGGCGCTCGAACTCGACGTGCACGGACTGATGAACACGCAGCTCGCCGTCAAAGACAACGAGTTCTACATCATCGAAGTCAACCCGCGCGCCTCGCGGACGGTTCCATACGTTTCCAAAGCCACCAACGTGCCGCTGGCCAACATCGCCACGCAGATCGCCATGGGCAAAACGCTCAAAGAGCTCGGACTCGTCGGCTTCGAACCGAAAGTTGAATGGTACGCCGTCAAAGAAGCCGTCTTCCCCTTCAACCGCTTTGCGGGCGTCGACCCGATTCTCGGCCCGGAAATGAAATCCACCGGCGAAGTCATGGGAATCGACAAAACCTTCGAACTCGCCTTCTGGAAAGCCGAGCTCGCCGCCGGGCAGGTTCTCCCCACCGAAGGCACCGTATTCGTCAGCACCAAAGACCGCGACAAAGATTGGATCGCTGTCACCGCAAAAGAGCTGGTTGAACTCGGCTTCAAACTCGTCGCCACCGAAGGCACCGCCAAAGTGCTCAAAGCCGCCGGGCTCGACGTCACCGTCACGCACAAGCTCTCCGACAAGAGCGGAAAAAACGTCATCGACCTCATGAAGGTCAGCGGAGTGCAGATGCTCATCAACACGCCCAGCGGACCGGTCTCACGAGTGGACGAAATCAAAATCCGCTCCGAAGCCATTCTGCGCGGACTGCCTATCGTCACCACCCGCTCCGGAGCCGAAGCCACCGTGCGCGCCATCCGCTATATCAGCCGGAACGACTGGGATGTCAAACCGATCCAGGATTATCACGCCTAGTTTTTCCAACCCTTGGAAAAACTGAGCCCCGATTTTCCAAGCATTGGAAAACCGGGGCTTTTTTCTTCCAGAGTTTGGAAGATTTTTCACCACGGAATACACGGATTACACGGAAAGTTCCAGGGTTTGGAAAATCTAGACAGGAAAGGCAAAGAGCCGTCTTGTTGCTTGTCATTACTCGCTCTTGGCGGCATATTCTTCGGCACAAATAATTTGATATTCCGGCACGGAACATTTCATGAGTAAGACCCCTAAAAAAAAGAAACCCGTAAAAAAGCGCAAGGGGCCACTTCAAACGAGTCCGCCTGCACTATACACAGTGCGTACAAAGAAGGCGGGGAAACCCAACCTCGAATACCTCTCTCAACTTAAGAATCTTTCGGCAGAAGAATGGAATTTAATTCGCGAAGACCAGATAACAATGCCATTTCTGGATTCGACTAAACTCCGGCAAGTCGCAGCTCGACCCTTTCTCAAGTGGGTTGGTGGAAAAACAGCGCTTCTGCCAAATCTCGAAACATTTATTCCGTCTCAAGTTGACCGCTATATCGAACCCTTTCTGGGGGGCGGCGCCATGTTTTTCTTTCTAAAAAGAAAATTTCCAAAAATGCGGGCTTTTCTCCGCGACAGCAACAAGGAGCTGATCAATTGCTATCGCGTCGTGCGTGATCGCCCAATTGAATTGATGCGCTGGCTTGATCACCACTCAGTTCAATTTAAAAACCATGGTGCTACATATTTTTATGCTGTTCGCGCTGAACATGCCCTCACCAATGATTTAGCCCGCGCTGCACGAACTATCTTTCTGAATAAATCCTGCTTCAATGGGCTTTGGCGCGTAAATGCAAAGGGGGAGTTCAACACCCCGGTTGGCTCTAACAAAAATCCAGGACTTTATGATCGAGAGAACCTGCTGGCATGCTCACTCGCATTACGAGATGCGCAACTCGAAGCGGAAGATTTCAGGAACTTGCCGAATGAGGCCCATAGAGGCGACCTCATATACTTCGACCCGCCATATGTACCCGTTTCAACGAATTCCGACTTTAAGCGCTACACGGCTGACCAGTTTCGTGATGCTGAGCAAGCGGATCTTGCACGGATTTTTAGTGAATTGGACGCTAAAGGCTGTCACTTAATACTCTCAAATTCCGAACATCCTCGCACACGCGAACTTTACGCAGAATATTCGTTCCAAGTCGTATCTGCCCCTCGATTTATCAACTGTAAACCGGGCGGAAGAGGAAACATATCCGAACTCATTATCACAAATTCAAAAAAAGCAGGGAAACGCCCTTCCGTTCGGCCATCATTGAGCGAGCCGTTATTCCCCGAAACAAAATACATGGGTAGCAAGCAACGCCTGCTACCATTTATTTTAAAACATATCTCGGATCTAAAAGGAGAATCAGTACTGGATGCTTTCTCGGGAAGCGCTTGTGTCGCATACGCATTGAAGCAAACAGGCA
>JBAYVX010000169.1:0-4402 GCA_041674365.1 Kiritimatiellales bacterium
AGCGCTGCATTTCGTCCAGAAATGCAGCGCGTGACTTTTCAAGTTCTTCCGTTTCCGGATGCCCGAGATTAATCAGATAGGAGTCGTGCGGCAAAATCTGTGCTGCAGAAAAAGTGTTGGTACAGTTCTGTTTAAAAGCCTGAATGGTTTGTTCGCTGAGCGGTGCAGAAGTCCATTGCCGCTGATTTTTGGTGAAGAGGGCGAAGGCGTCCGCCCCGATCGATTTGGCATTGAGCGGGGCGTTTTGCACGCCGCCGCTCGCACTCACATGGGCTCCAACCGTCTTCATAGGGCAGCCAGTGTATATAAAAATCGTGCCACTCCAACTCCTCAATTTCTGAAATTGCCATGATTAGACGGAATTCCTCTTTAGTCGAACGGTGCTTTCATATACACTCCTTGGGATTTTTAGCACCCATATTGCAAACACGGAGGGAATTATGGCGGAAAACGCGACCTGTTGCGCATGTTCGGACGGGCTCACAGAGCAGGAAATGCTCTTGCAGCTCGATGAAATCATTGAGGAATACCGCGATAAGCCGGGTGGATTGATTCCTGCTTTGCAGATCGCGCAAGGCCGGTTCGGCTATCTTTCCGAGGGCGTGCTTAAAAAGATCAGCGCCGACTTCGGCAAGCCCTACAGTGAAGTGGCCGGTGTGGTCAGCTTCTATTCTTTCTTTTCCACCGTGCCGCGCGGAAAATACGTCGTGCGCGCCTGTCTCGGCACCGCCTGCTACGTGCGCGGCGGCAAAGAGGTGCTCTCCGCACTCAAAAAACAGCTCGGCATTGATGTCGGCGAAACCACCGAAGACCGGCTTTTCTCACTGGATGTCGGCCGCTGTTTCGGCGCCTGCGGACTTGCGCCCGTCATAATGGTCAACGATGACGTTCATCAGCGGGTAAAACCCTCGAAAGTCGGTGAACTGCTCAAAGCCTACGCAGACGCGGAGAAAGGAGCAGCCCAATGATCGCTCATGCTAAAAAAGTTATTTCCTCTGTAAAGGAACTGCGCAAAATTCCGCAGGAACACACCGCACCCAAAGGCGTGAAGCAGATTCTGATCTGCGCCGGCGGCGGCTGCCTCGCCTCCGGTTCCGATAAGGTCATCGCCGCGATGCGCGATGAAGTCGTTAAACAGAAGCTGTCCGGTAAAGTGCATGTGACGGCGGTCGGCTGTATGGGACTTTGCGTTGAAGGGCCCGTTATGCTGATGGTGGACGATATGACCTTCTATCAGCGTGTGAAACCCGAAGACGCTGCGGAAATCATTAAAGAACACGCTGTCGGAGGAAAAATCATCGAGCGGCTGGTCGCCCGCGACGCAAAAGGCGGCAAAGCAGTTGCGAACATCAACGACATCGACTTCTTTAAGAAACAGACCAAAATTGTCCTGCGTAACTGTGGAAAAATCGATCCCGAAAGTATTGACGAAGCGCTGAGTGTCGGCGTCTATCAGGCGCTCGGCAAAGTCCTCGACGGCATGACTGCCGACGATGTCATCAACGAAATGAAAGGTTCCGGATTGCGTGGCCGCGGCGGCGCGGGCTTCCCAACCTGGATGAAATGGAATTTCACCCGTCAGACGCCGTCGGATCAGCGCTACATGCTCTGTAATGCCGATGAAGGCGATCCCGGCGCCTACATGGATCGCAGTGTTCTCGAAGGCGATCCCCATACGCTCATCGAAGGTATGATCATCGGGGCGTACGCCATCGGCGCATCGCAAGGCTATGTCTATGTGCGCGCTGAATATCCGCTCGCCGTCGCCCGCCTGCAAAAAGCGATCGACGATGCCAACGAGCACGGCCTGCTCGGCGAAAAGATCCTTGGATCGGATTTCTCGTTTAACCTCGAAATCCGCATGGGTTCCGGCGCATTTGTCTGCGGCGAAGAAACCGCGCTGATGGCCTCCATCGAAGGTAAACGCGGCGAGCCGCGCCCGCGTCCGCCGTTCCCTGCGCAGAAGGGGCTGTGGGGCAAGCCGACGGTTCTTAATAACGTCGAAACCTTTGCCAATGTTCCGGAAATCATCAGTAAAGGTGCGGCGTGGTACGCCTCGTTTGGAACTGAAAAGAGCAAAGGTACCAAGGTGTTTGCGCTGGCCGGAGCGGTGCGTAACACCGGCCTCGTCGAAGTACCGGTCGGCACGCCGCTCGGTGAACTCATCTATGACATCGGCGGCGGCATTGTAAACAATAAGCCGTTCAAAGCCGCGCAGCTCGGCGGCCCGTCCGGCGGATGCGTTCCAAAACAGCATCTCAACGTGCCTCTCGACTATGAATCGCTCAGCGAACTTGGTGCCATCATGGGATCGGGCGGACTTATCGTCATGGACGACGACGCCTGTATGGTCGATGTTGCCCGCTTCTTCATTGAATTCGTACAGGAAGAATCCTGCGGCAAATGCGTACCGTGCCGCGTTGGCACCAAACGCATGCTCGAAATCCTTACCCGCATCTGCGACGGACAGGGGCGTATGGAAGACATCGACCGCCTGATTGAGCTCGGCGAGTTTATCAAGCAAGGTTCGCTCTGCGGGCTGGGGCAGACTGCACCCAATCCGGTGCTCTCCACCATCCGCCACTTTCGCGAAGAGTACGTCGAACATATCCGCGACCGCCACTGCCGCGCGGGCGTCTGCGCCTCGCTGGTGCGTGCGCCGTGCCAGAGCGCCTGTCCGGCCGGTGTGGATATTCCCGGCTTCGTATCGCTGGTCGGCGAAAAACGCTACGACGAAGCACTCAAGCTGCACCGCAGCCGCAATCCGTTTGCCAGCGTCTGCGCGCGCGTCTGCTTCCATACCTGCGAAGACAAGTGCCGCCGCTCCACGCTCGACAATTCGGTTTCGATCCGCGGCGTAAAACGCTTCATGGTCGATCAGGAAAACGAAATGCAGACGCCGGAAATCCGTGAGAATGCTGAGAACGCGAAGAAGAAAATCGCGATCATCGGCGGCGGCCCGGCTGGTATTTCGTGCGCCTTCTTCCTCGCGCGGCTCGGCTACAAACCGGTCGTCTTCGAAAAAGAAGCGCGTCCGGGCGGCATGCTGGTGCAGGCCATTCCGGCTTACCGCCTGCCGCGCGAAACGCTCGCCCGTGAAATCCGTATGGTCGAAGGAATGGGCGTCAAAATCGAAACCGGCAAAGCACTCGGAAAAGATTTCACAATCAAGAGCCTCAAGGATAAAGGATACGACGCGATGTTCGTTGCCATCGGCGCGCCGGAAGGAATTCGTGTGGCTCTGCCCGGCAGCGATGCGAAGGGCGTTGCGGATTCGATGGCTTTTCTGCGCGAATACAATATCCGCGGCTCGGTGCCGGTCGGTAAAAATGTTGTCGTCATCGGCGGCGGCAATGCCGCGATTGACGCGGCGCGCACCGCGATCCGACTTGGCGCGGATTCGGTAACGGTTCTTTACCGCCGCACGCGCGAAGAGATGCCCGCTTATGCCGAAGAGATTGAAGAAGCTCTTCAGGAAGGCGTGAAGATTGAAACGCTGACGGCTCCTGAATCCATTGTGGTTGAAAAGGGCAGTGTTGCCGGCGTTAAGTGTCTGCACATGCGTCTGGGCGAGTTCGACCGTTCCGGTCGCCGCCGTCCCGAATCGGATCAGGACGAAAGTTTCATCGTTGCCGCGGATCAAGTCATCATGGCCGTCGGCCAGACGCTTGACAGCTCCGTTTTCGGCGGTGCGTTGGAACTCGATAACCGCAACTGGATCAAAGCCGATCCGGTCACCGGAAAAACTCCGCTCGAAGGCGTTTTTGCCGGCGGCGACTCCGTTACCGGGCCGATGTCGGTCGTTCATGCCATCGGCGACGGCGAACGCGCGGCGGTTGGTATCGACCAGCTCCTGAGCGGCGAAAAGCACGCCTTCTGGCGTACTGAACAGGCGAACACCACCGACTACGATCCGGATGCTGATCCGGTGCCGTATCCGCGAGAGAAACTGCGGATGATACCGGTCGATAAACGGCGCAGCAACTTTGATGAAGTGGAGCAGGCATGGAATGAATCCGAAGCGGTCCGTCAGGCCCGCCGCTGCCTGCGCTGCGACTATGGAAAATGCACGGTTTGTGAAGAGGAGACTTCTAATGCATAAATTAACCATCAACGGAAAAATGATTGAAGCCGCCGACGGAACCACGATTCTCGACGCAGCAAAGCGCGCGGGAATCCGCATTCCAACACTCTGCTTTCTCGAAAAGCGCGAACCGACCGGTGCCTGCCGCGTCTGTCTGGTCGAAGTAACCGGCGCACGCACGCTGATGACGGCCTGTTCGACGCCGGTCTTTGACGGCATGGAAGTCAAAACCAACAGTCCGCGTGTTCGCGCCGCGCGTAAACAGGTGGTGGAGTTGCTTCTTTCTGAGCACGACGGCAATTGCCAGATTTGCGACCG
>JBAYVX010000170.1:0-4390 GCA_041674365.1 Kiritimatiellales bacterium
AATCCCAATAAAATTAAAGAACTTAAAATTCGCCGCCAGAATCGCCGGGTAAAGCGGCAGCTTGAAGAGCTCAGGATGATGATCAATCCGCGCATCACCATCGAAGCTGTGAGCGGAAACCTGTGCAATGCTTACCGGGCGGACACACTGTGTAATGTAGCGGTTGGATTGAGCCAGATTCCGCCCAAGCTGGGCATAATCCATAGCCGCCTCGGTATCAAACCCGCGAAACTGCCGTGCGGTGAAAATAATGATCAGCCCGATGATGAAAAGACAAAAAAGGGTCGTGCGGATAATCTTCAACCCCAGACCGGTATCCACACTGTACACAAGATCCTGCAGGGTTGCCTCAAAGGGTTGCTTCTGTTGCTTTGCCATATCATTCTCTCCAACACACCGAATCTGAAAAAATCTGTTCGCAGACCCTGCTTAACGAGTAATGAGTAATACGTAACTTTGGAAAACTTTTTCTTCTCAAATTACGCATTACGGGTTATGTATCACGGTTCTGAAGCATCCTTGAACACTCCTGCTTCTTCAATCTTAAACTCAGTCAACTTCGGCAAAGCCGTACTCCGCGATTTTACGGTGCAGCGTACGCCGGCTGATCCCCAGTGCATCGGCCGCATGCGTACGGTTCCCGCCCGCTGCTTTTAACGCCTGCCGGATGGCCTGTTTTTCCAGTTCTTCCAGCGTACCGCTATCCATCGAAGCGGCTCCGCCCGGGCCGTCCGCCTCACGAATATGTGCCGGCAGCTCGCGCACACCGATTCGGGGGGAACGGGACAGCACGACCATCTGTTCGACGACATTGCGCAACTCACGCACATTCCCCGGCCAGCGGTACGTCGTCAACAGATCCAGCGCATCCGGAGAAAACCCTTCAATTGCGCGACTGTTTTCCTGATTAAACACATCCAGAAAATGCTTCAACAGAATCGGGATATCGCTCGTACGCTCACGCAACGCCGGCAGATGAATCACAATCACATACAGGCGGTAATACAGATCCTCACGAAATGTACCGTCCGTCACCATCTTCTTCAGATCGCGGTTCGTCGCCGCAATCAGCCGCGTATCCACATCAATGGATTCCTGCCCGCCGACGCGCTCAAAACGCCGCTCCTCGAGTGCGCGCAGGATTTTCACCTGCACACTGGCATCCACCTCACCGATCTCATCAAGAAACAGTGAACCGCCGTCAGCCAGCTCAAAACGGCCCTTGCGCCGCTCCGCCGCCCCGGTAAACGCGCCCTTCTCATGACCGAACAATTCACTCTCCAGCAGCGTCGAAGAAAGAGCCGCGCAATGCACCGGCACAAATGCCCCGTTCTTACGCGAACTCAACCGGTGAATCGCCTTGGCGATCAGCTCCTTGCCGGTTCCGCTCTCGCCCTGAATCAGCACGGTCGCCCGCGAAGCCGCTACCTGCCGAACCGTATCGAAAATCTGCTGCATCTCCGGCGAGTTGCCGATGATGTTCTCCAAACCGAACTTACTGTCCAGCTGTTCGTGAAGTTGCTGGTTTTCCGTCTCGGCGCGACGCGAGCGCAAAACGCGCTGAAGCACCATCTCCAGCTGCTCCAAATTCACCGGTTTCGTCAGAAAATCGGTTGCACCATGACGCATTGCATCCACCGCCGTCTCAATATTCCCGTAGGCCGTCAGCAGAATGCAGATCAGTTGCGGCGAGACCGCCAGTGCGCGCTGCATCAGCGTCATGCCGTCCATTCCGGGCATACGTAGATCGCTCAGCATCACATCCACCGGTTTCTCGCTAAGCAGATTCAGTGCCGTCGCGCCACTTTCGGCAATCAGCACTTCATACGAACGGCGCAGCGCCCGCGCCAGTCCTTCGCGCGTGTTCTTCTCGTCATCTACAATAAGAATAACCGGCTTCGCACTCATTCCCTGTTCTCCTTCTTTGGTGCCTCCAACAACGACATCCGCACGTCATCGCGAGGGAAATGCAGTGTAAAAGCCGTACCGCGCTCCGGCGTACTGCAGATTTCAATCTCGCCGCCGTGGTCGCGCAGAATCCGCTGGACGATCATGAGGCCAAGTCCCGACCCGGTCGCCTTCGTTGTGTGGTACGCCTCATAAATCGCGCCGAGATTTTCCGGCGTGATCCCCGGGCCGTTGTCAGCAAAGCAGATGCTTACAAAACGCGCTGATACCTCGATACGGATTTTAAGAATCCCGCCGTCTTCCATTGCCTGCACCGCATTTTTGATGAGATTAAAAAACGCCTGCTTCACCTGTGTCTCATCAGCCGGAACGGAAGAAATACGATCCGGCTGCTCGCGTTCCACCAGAATCCGGCGATTTTCAATCTCGTGCTTCATCAGCTCCAGCGTTTCATCCAGCAACCGTTCCATTTGAACCGGTTTACGGTCGGGAAGAGACGGGCGAATCGCGCGCAGAAACTGTGTAATGATCCGGTCGAGGCGATGGACTTCCCGTTTGGAAACCTCAACCAGCTCCTTCAGACTTTCGCGCGCAGCGGAATCAGCCAGCTCTTCGAGTTCACGATCCATCAGTTGCAGATGAATCGTCACCGCATTCAGCGGATTCCCGATTTCATGTGCCACACCCGCGGCCAGCAGCGTCAGTGCTTTCAGCCGTTCGGATTCGATTGACTCCGCCGTTGTCTCCCGCTCACGGGTTACATCGCGGAAAATCACGACCGCTCCCTGCTCTCGCTCTTCAATTGCGGAAAGCGGCACTACATAAAATTCGACAAAGCGGTGATCGGGATAAGTTACCTCGATTTCGCGGCGCACCAACCGCTCCCACTCGTCGCCATCCAGGCTGAGAACCTTTTCCCAATCAATGTCTCGGATATAGCGGGAAATCGGCTGACCTTCCGCAGCTTCGAGATTGAAACCGAACAGCGACTCAGCCGTGCGGTTGGCGTAGCGAATACGCGCGCCGCGCCCGACCACCACAACACCTTCCTGAATCGCCTGAAAAATTGTCTCCAGCAACCCCTTCTCGCGCGCCAAATGCAGAAACTGCGCCTGAACACTGTCAGCATCCATCCGGTCGAGACGGTCGATCAACTTGTCCAAAAACTTCGATTTCATAATAAAACCAGCGTTTTAATGGGACAATTTGTACCACAAGACCAACGGATTTCAACTGCTTAAATGCGCCAAAACGACCGATTTTCCGATGTTTGGAAAAACCGGAGGACGCCTTTTCCATACATTGGAAAAGTCATTTGCACTTACGAACGCTGTATCAGCCGTGTTCCGTCGCATCAATTACTTCGAGAACCGCGGGGACTTTTTCCTTAAGCAGACGTTCGATCCCGTTTTTCATCGTCATGCGCGCGCCCATGCAGCCGCGGCATCCGCCCTGCAGTTCGACGTAAACCTTGGCATTTTTGACCGTGGCGATTTTCGCGCCGCCGCCGTGGCCGGCCAGCGCCGGATTGATTTCTTCTTCAAAAATTTTTTCTACCGCTTCAAGAATTTCAGCATCGTTCATGATCGACTCCTTTTGGCTGAAAAAGTAACCGTTTTACTCGGCTCCGTCAAAATGCGAATCCGGCAATCTGATTTTTTATCCCATTTACAATAACAGAAGCCATTCCGCGTTATAGATATTATGAAAAACAGTCCGCTGACAACCGGCCTGCTGGCCGGCATGACTCTGGTTTCAACCGGAACGGCCGTTTTTTATAAAATTCAGGCTTCCCACTATGAAGCCGGTTGGTTCGAGGCGCTAGGGCAAATGGAGACCTCTATGGGCACATTATGCACTGTCCGCACGCCGGAGGCGGCATCCGTCCTGCCCGCCCGCAGGGAAGAAACAATTTCAACACCGCAGGATCTGTTGATTGAAGAACTGCTGGCACAAATAGATGAAAAAGATCGCCAGATTGAAAATCTGGAAAATACATCCGTTCAACCGCGCCGTTCACCGATCCCGTCTTTTGAAGACCGGCGGAAACAGCTGGAAGAGTTGAAAACGACCAATCCGGAAGAATATGAAAAGATCATCCAACGCCGGGAAGAACTGCGCAACCGGATCCAGGAAACTTTTGCAACCAAAGCCGCCGACTTGCTGGATCGCGACACAGCAAATCTGAGCAAGCAGGAAAAAGTTCGTTATGAAAACATGCTGAACCTGATGGATGAAACCTGGCAGCTGACTGAACAACTCACCTCGCCCGAAACGCCGCCGGAAGAGCGCCGGGAAATCCGGCAGGAACTGAGTGAAAAAACAAAAGAGCTGCGCCCGCTGTTGCAGGAGGAACGGGAAACCCGGTTTATCGAACTGGGGCTATCCAGCGGATATTCCGAGATTGAAGCTGCCGAATTTGCCAAATACATTAACACCACGATTCGGGCAACATCGTTGCCCGGCGGTGGCGGCAGAGGCG
>JBAYVX010000171.1:0-4343 GCA_041674365.1 Kiritimatiellales bacterium
CCACCATGCCGCACAAGGTCAATCCGATCGACTTCGAAAACTCCGAAGGCAACATCGGTCTCGCTAATGCGCTGTTGCGCCATATGTCGGAAAAACTGCCCGTCTCGCGTCTTCAGCGCGACCTGACCGACTCGACCGTTTTGCGCAACATGGGCGTTGCCTTCGGTTACGCGCTACTGGCCTACAGCTCGACGCTCAAAGGACTCGGCAAGCTTGAACTCAACGAAGCCAAGCTTGCCGCCGACCTCGACAACGCATGGGAAGTGCTGGCCGAGCCGATCCAGACCGTCATGCGCAAAGCAGGCATCGAAAAACCGTACGAAAAACTCAAAGAGCTCACGCGCGGACGGGCAATCGACGAAACTGCCATCCTCGACTTCGTTGAAGAGTTGAAACTTCCCGAAGCCGACAAAAAACGCCTGCTTGATCTTTCGCCCGCCTCCTATATCGGTCGCGCCGCCCAAATTGTCGATGAATTATAAAAAATACGCCGGGTGAGGTCACCCGGCCTACAACATGGACTCGACAAAACAGCAGGACTCATTGCCACAACGTCAGCGTAGATTGACTAATGTCTTTGATTCCACCCCCGCATATTTTTTGACCATTTGCACAAAAGATCGGAAAGCTGTCCTGAATTCTGAAACGGTTCATGAACGTGTGCGAAAATTTTCAGAAGGTTCAATGGAGCGATACAGCATCTGGGTCGATTCATATGTTTTGATGCCGGATCATGCGCATCTAATTATTACAGTTTCTGGTAACACAAAACTCAGTGACTGGGTTAAATCGTTTAAGGCATTTGTTGGGAACAGAAAGTTTTGCTGGCAGGAAGGATTTTTTGATCATGTGTTGCGCAGTGATGAAAGCCGGTCTGAAAAGTGGCAATATATTCGCATGAATCCTGTTCGTGCCGGACTGGTTGCAACTCCTGACACATGGCCATACACGGGTTGGTTTGATCCGCGCACCGGCAGTGTAGGCCGGGTGACCTCACCCGGCGCAGAAAGATCTGAATGAAATTAAAACCATCCATTCATGGTCTGTTATTCAACGAACTTGAAGAATTCTGTTTTTCTCAGGGGTTGCCGAAATTCAGAGCAAAACAGATTTGGGACTGGCTCTACGTCAAACGGGTTTCATCGTTCGATGAAATGCAGAATCTTTCCGCGCCGTTCCGCGCACGGCTGGCCGAACATTTCGTTTTCCAAACATTGGAAAAACTGGAAATCAAAGGCTCGCCTGGCGAAACACAAAAGCTTCTGCTGAAACTTACGGACGGCGAACTCATTGAAGCGGTGCTCATTCCGGCGCGCACGCGGCGGACGGTTTGTCTTTCAACGCAGGTCGGCTGCAAAATGGCCTGCGCATTCTGCGCCAGCGGACAATGCGGATTCCGTCGCAATCTCACAGCCGGAGAAATCGTCGAACAGGTTCTGCTGGCGGCTGAACTCTACGGCGAGCGTCCAACCAACATTGTTTACATGGGTGTCGGCGAACCGTTCGATAATTACGACGAAACACTTAAATCGGTTCATATTCTGAATCATCCGGACGGACTTGGAATCGGTGCTCGCAAAATTACCATCAGCACCAGCGGTGTCATCCCGGGTATTGAACGGCTAGCCGAAGAGGGGCTTCAGGTTGAACTGTCTGTTTCACTGCACGCGCCGGAAGATGAGCTTCGCTCAAAACTGATGCCGGTCAATAAACGCTGGCCGGTTGAACAGTTGATGGACGCCTGCGCCGCCTATACCGAAAAAACAAAGCGGATCATCACGTTTGAATACACGCTGATTAAAGATACGAACGATAGTCCCGAATGTGCGCGGGAATTAGTAAGGCGGCTTCGCCGCTTTCCCAGTCGAGTCAACCTGATTCCGCTCAGCCCGGTTGAGGAATTCGACGGCGAACGCTCGACGCCGGAAGCCATCAGGCAGTTTTTCCAAACATTGGAAAAAGCCGGAATCAATGTCACACTGCGCGACTCTAAAGGCTCGGCACTGAAGGCCGCCTGCGGCCAGCTCCGCGCCCGCCGGATTTAATTTTCCAAATATTGGAAAATATGCGTTTTTTAAAAACTCTTGAGCGCAGCTTCGCGGATCGCGCCGGCCATTTCCGAGGTCGAGGCCTTCTTATATCCCTCTTTCCACAGATCCGCCGTACGCAGTCCCTGCGCCAGCGCGGCTTCATAACCTTTGCGGATCGCGGCAGCGGCTTTTGTTTCGCCGAGAAAGTCGAGCATCATTGAGGCAGAGAGAAGCATGGCAACCGGATTGGCTTTACCTTGACCGGCGATGTCCGGAGCCGAACCGTGTACCGGTTCAAACAGGCCGTATTTTTCGCCAAGGCTGGCCGAAGGCAGAAGACCGAGCGATCCTCCGAGCGTGGCGGTCGTATCGGAAAGGATGTCTCCGAAAATATTACCGGTCAGAATCACATCGAACTGGCGCGGGTTCAGCACCACTTGCATCGTCGCGTTGTCGATGTACATGTGGTTCAGCTCCACATCTGAATACTCTTCCGTGTGCAGCCGTTTGACCGTATCGCGCCAGAGACGGGAAACATCCAGCACGTTGGCTTTGTCCACCGACGTCACTTTGTTTCGGCGCTTGCGGGCCCATTCAAACGCGACGCGGGCGACGCGCTCAATTTCCGGAACGGAATAACGCATGGTATTGAAGCCTTCTTTGCCGTCGTTGCCGCGCGGCTGGCCGAAATAGATGCCGCCGGTCAGCTCACGCACGGTCAGCAGATCGACGCCTGCCACTGCTTCGGGGCGGAGCGGAGAGGAGTCGGCCAGCGCCGCCGGAACCGAAACCGGACGCAGATTGGCGAAAACATTCAGCTCTTTGCGGATTTTCAGCAGGCCGGATTCCGGACGCATTGCACCGGTGTGATGATCCCATTTCGGGCCGCCCATCGCGCCGAGCAGTGTCGCATCGGAGGCTTTGCAGGCTTCAATCACATGATCGGGCATCGGATTATTGAACTGATCAATCGCGGCGCCGCCGGCGGCCTGTTCGTTATACTCCAGTTTAAAACCCAGCTTCGCGGAGAGCGCATCCAGCGTCTGGATTGTTTCAGCCATCACTTCCGTGCCGATTCCATCGCCCGCCATCACTGCAATTTTATATGTTTTAGACATGCCAACCTGCTTTCTTCCTTTAGAATCCCGAAAAAATTAAGACGGCGTTTTTATCACTCCGCACCGGCCTTGGAAACAGAATTTATGGGAAAAGGAATGATCCTCTTTGATATCGACGGAACGCTGCTCCACGCGCCGGGGGCGGGGCGGGCTGCTTTTGCGCAGGCCTTCAAGGAGGCGTTTGGTTGGGATCAGACCGTCGAACACATCAACTTCTATGGAGCAACCGACCTCAACGTCTTTCGCGGCATCTGTATTGAGCGCGGCGTCGAATCGACACCGGCTATGGAAAAAGCCTTTTTCGAACGCCTTGCGCCCGCGCTCGAAACCCGGCTCAAAGAACGCCCGCCCATCCTTTTTCCAAACATTGGAAAAATTCTCGATCTTCTTTCCAAAGGTTGGAAGAAAAACATGAAATCCGGCCTCGCCGGTTCCAATGATTGGAAGATGGGGCTCGTCACTGGAAATATCGAAACAACGGCGTGGATGAAACTGCGTTACGCGGGCATTGATCAATATTTCAGTTTCGGCGGTTTCGGCTGTACGCACGCCGACCGCACCGAGATCGCCCGGCTGGCACTGAAGAATTCCGGTGTAAAACACCCGGGAAGGGTTTTTCTCATCGGTGATACGCCGAACGACATTAATGCGGCTAAAGCCAACGGATTTATTTCTATCGCCGTCGCCACCGGCGGCTTCGATTTCCAAACATTGGAAAATGCCGGAGCAAATTACGTGTTTGAGGATCTAACGGATACTGACCGGCTGCTGTCTATTTTGGAGAACGGAGTGATGGAGTAATGGAAAATCAATATGGAGTGCGCAGGCTTGCCTGCGCTTTATTAGACGAAGCTCGCTTCGGCGGTTTGCGGAGCAAGCACTGCAAGGAAAAGCGGTGGCAAGCCGCCGCACTCCAAAAGGGAATCCTGTATTCCATTATTCCAATCATCTTGTGCGCTTGTGCAGAAAAGGAGACCCCGATGAAAGCAGAATTCCCTGTTCAAAAGACGAATGCGGAGTGGAAAAAAGAGCTGACGCCGGAACAGTACCGCGTTTTGCGGCAGGCTGGAACCGAACGTCCGTTCAGCGGTATCTATACCGATAACGATAAGCCGGGCGTTTACCGCTGCGCGGCCTGCGGTGCGGAGTTGTTTACCTCGGAATCCAAGTTCAGTTCCAGTTGCGGCTGGCCGAG
>JBAYVX010000172.1:0-4337 GCA_041674365.1 Kiritimatiellales bacterium
GGTCTTGTTGTCATCCACGACCAGCACACGGCGGCCTTTTAGAATTGCTGGATCAAAGTGTATATTCGGAGGAGTATCATCGTCCGTTTTCTTAACCACGATGTAGAACTTGAATTCCGAGCCGACATTTTTTTCACTATGAACCGTCATTTCGCCGCCCATCATCTGGACGAGTTTGTTGCAGATGGTAAGGCCAAGGCCGGTTCCGCCGTATTTGCGTGTGATAGAGGAATCGGCTTGTTCAAACGGATGGAAGACCCGTTTGGCATCTTCCGAGGTCATGCCGATACCGGTGTCGGAAACAGAAAAGTTGATGCGGTAGTCCGTGTTGTTGTTCTGGCGTTTTCCGTCGACAGTCACCAAAACTTCGCCGCGCGGGGTGAATTTGATGGAGTTGCTCAGAAGATTCAGTAGAACCTGCCGAAGTCGCGCGGAATCCCCGACCACAATCTCCGGAACTTCTCCGCTGAAGTAATGCATCAGTTCGAGACCTTTTTCCGCCGCTTTCGGTACCACGATGTCCACCGATTTCTCTACAGCTTGAACCAGATCAAATGGAGTCAGTTCAAGCTCCATTTTTCCCGCTTCGATTTTAGACAGATCCAGAATGTCGTTTACGATGGCGAGCAGCGCATCCGAGCTGGTGATGATGGTGTCGGCAAAATCACGCTGCTCGTCGCTCAGCGGAGTGTCCATCAGCAAGCTGCTCATACCGACCACTGCATTGAGCGGCGTGCGGATTTCGTGACTCATATTTGCCAGAAAGATGCTTTTGGCCTGCGCGGCTTTTTCAGCCATTTCACGGGCTGTATTGAGTTCAGTCACATCTCGAAATAGTGCCAAGTAGGCATTGATTCCCTGGTAAATGATCGATGCCACCTTAATATCAACACAGGACACATGACCACCAGACGACTGCACCATTGCCTTGTGTGCGCTATTTAACAATTGATTTTTTTCTAACAGTTCGGCGTATTCGGGAACTTCAATATCTCCCACGGATCTTTGAATCAAATCTTCACGCGACCGTTCAAAAAGGAACTGGGCCGCATTGTTGCAATCTAGAATTACCCCCTTTTCGTCATGCACCAGAACGGCATCGCTGATGCTCTCGAACAACGTGCGATAGCATTTTTCACGCTCCAGAACCTGCTGCTGGTACAGTTTTTTCTCAGTAATATCCAATCCAATTCCGACAAGACTGAATACCTTTCCGTCCTCATCCTTCAGTGGAATTTTTGTTGTCATAACCCAGGAAGAGCTGCCGTCTCTGTTATGACCTTCCTCCTCGATATTCAGAAGTGGCTCGCCGGACTGAATTAAGCGCTGCTCATCATTATAAAATTTCCGCGCAAGGTGTTCCGGAAAATAATCAAAGTCGTCCTTGCCCAGCATATCTTCGGGATTTTCAACGTTATTTTCATAGGCCAGCTTTCTATTTGCCACGAGAAACCGGCTTTGCGCGTCTTTGATGTAAATATAAGCGGGCAGGCTGTCAATCAACGTCCGAAGCTGTTGCGTCTCACGCTTTTGTCGGGATTTTCCCTGAGCCTCAAAAAGAGCATTCGAAAGAGATCCGGAAACAATTCTGAAAAGCTGAATCTCCGCAATGTTCCATGATTCCTTTCCAGAAAGTCCGTCCGCTGCCAAAAACCCGATCTCTTCACCCCCACTAGCAACCAGCGGAACATATAACCGCATTATTTCAGAATTTTCAGGTGTCCGAACCAGCACTTCTTTCCACGGTTGAATACCGCCATCAGGAAGACTTCTGCATTTTTTTTCAAGTTCTTCCTTCGACTCAATCGGATTCGAGGCCTCAAACCCGAAAAACGACTGGTCGTTATTTTTCAACGCATCGTAAAGAACAATGGAGACTTGCCCGTACCCCAACGACTCCTTTAAAAAATCAATACTGTTGAGACAAATCTGTCTGACAGTTCCAGCATGCGCAGGCTGATTGCACAAATCAGCCAATAGCGTAAGTCGCCCGCTGTCCAATCCACAGGATGAACGGCTTGTCTTCTCTTTTCGTTTCATTTTTAGACTCCTTTAAGAATCGTCAGTCTTGAACGCATTATTTCGCTTTAAATCACACCCAAATCAAGCACTAAACCGATGTTCTGTTTCTGTCCGGGGAACATGTACCGGCTTTTTCAGAATCCTGCAAGGCGGGTGGCTACGAAGGAATGTATTGGATTATTTTCCTTTGGTGGCCAATCATTAAAGTGTAGAAACCTGGCTCAGAACAAAGGAGTCCACGATGGATAAGCACATTGTTGTCGGGGTTCACATTACAGAACGGGTAAAGCACGCGGGTGAAGTTCAGAAGGTATTCACCGAATTCGGCTGTCAGATTCGCACGCGGCTCGGCTTGCACGAGGCCGACAAGGGCGTCTGTTCGCCGAACGGGATGATTCTTCTCGACATGGTGGATGACGACGCGAAAGTTGCTTCGATGATACAGAAACTGACCTCCATTACCGGCGTTGAAGTACAGTCGATGGTTTTCGAACACACATAGTTTCCAAGGTTTGGAAACATTTTTTCCAATCCCTGGAAAACTATGAACTGGAAGAAGACCGAGAGTTGGCTGGTTCCCTTGCTGCTGCTGGCTGGCATTACATTTCGTTGTGTGCAGCTTCCGTTTTCCTGCATCTGGCTGGATGAGGCATTTTCAATCAAGCTGGCGCACGAGTCTTTATTGCAAATCGTCCAGACGCTCAGTTCAGATAACGGCAGTCCGCTTTTCTATTTCCTGTTGCACGGCTGGATGCGGCTGTTTGGCGACGGCGAGTATGCACTGACAGCGCTGACCGTTCTACTGGACTGCGCGGCGCTGACTGCCATTCCGTTTTTTCTGTACGAACTGTTTACTGATTCACGCATCCGGATTGCCGGAACAGCCTGTGCGGCGTTCTGCCTGCCGTGTCTGCATCAGGCGACAAACCTGCGCTATTACTCGCTGATGGTTCTTTGTACGGTGCTGGGCTGGCTCTTCTTTTACCGCGCACTGCGGCGCGGAGTGCTACGCGACGGAATGCTGTTCGTCTTTTTTTCGGTAGCCGGTTTTTATACGCACACGCTGTATCTGTTCGTGCCGGTTTCTCAGCTGGTTGTGCTGGCGGTTTTTCATCGTGCCCGGCTGCGTGCCGGGTTTATGACATCAATGTTCCTGCTGGCCGGAATGATCCTTTGGATGCCGTCACTGGCATTACAGATAGCGGGCTATATTGCAGGATCAACGCCGGAGACCGTGCCCGAACTTTTGCATTATCATGGTGCTGTCGGGGCTTACTTATTGAGTATTTCAGGTCAGATGCTGGCGATTGACGGGCTCAAATGGCTCCGTATGAGCGTTGCGTTAGCATTGGTTCTGTTTACTGTTTTTAATCTGTTTCGCGGGAATACGACAAATGACCGCTCCGCCCGCGAGCTGTTTGTCGCGCATCTGTTTTCGATCGGATTGATTGTTATTATCTCTATGTTCCGGCCCGTATTCTGGCTGGATAAGATGGATTTGATCGGTCTGCCACTGGTCTGTGCGCTGACCGGTTATGCGGTTTCAAAAATCCGTCGCCCGGTTTTGGTTTTGACCGTATTAATCGCGGTGAATCTGTTCGGCGCAGTCCGCTATACCATATGGCGCATTGCCGGACAACTGACGGAGCAGCGTGACGTGATTGAGCGGCTGGGCGGGGAGCTGGCGGAGGAGGACGCCGTAGTGGAGACGGGCATCAGCCATTTCACAGTGAACTATTACCTCGACCGGATGAAAGTTCAGACGGGGCCGCGCTACGTTTTTCCGGAAATTCAAATGACACGTCCGTCCTGTATCGACCCGAAAAAAATGCTGGAGGATCAGCAGGAGCTGTCGCTGGAAGCCGCCGTTCTGATGCAGAAGTTGAAATCCGTTCGCGGGCGGATCTATGTTTTCCACAGTTCATATGCCGGGCTTAATCCGCTTTATCGGCAGCTCGAATCCACCTTTGCCTTAGAGCGGAGTATTCCGGTACGTCAACACCCGTGGGGGCCGGTTTATACGCAGGTGGATGTCTATTGGGGCAGTGACCAACGCGAACGGTAAAAAGGAAAATCTATTCGCCAATATACAGAACCCGGCACTCACCACCGTATTCCACGATAACGCTACGGTCGTGTACTTCAACGATCGTTACTTCACCGAGCTTTCGTCCGGCAGAGATCATTTTCCCGTTGATAATAGCCAGACTCTGATTGTCGCCCTGGGCTATACCGGTCAGGGTAAGTTCCGGCCACGGTTTCTGTACGGGTTGTTCGGTCACAACCGGTTCAATCCGGGTAGATGGTGCGGTTAC
>JBAYVX010000173.1:0-4318 GCA_041674365.1 Kiritimatiellales bacterium
GCGCCACCGCTTTATCGACTGCACCCTCGGCGCACGCCTCGGTGATTTCACCCTTCAGGCAGGCGGACAACCCGATCAGCCCTTTGCTGTACTGCCGGAGCGTTTTCTTATCGATGCGCGGCTTGTAATAAAATCCTTCGAGATGGCCGAGGGAAACCAGATGCATCAGGTTGTCGTAACCCGCATTATCTTCCGCCAGAAGAATCAGATGCAGATTATCGCTCTGCGACGTCTTTTCATCCATTCCGTTGCGCGCGACATACACCTCGCAACCGATAATCGGCTTAATTCCCGCCTTGAATGCCTGCTTATAAAAATCAATTACACCATAAAGCACACCGTGATCAGTAATCGCCAGATATTCCTGCCCCAGCTCTTTGGCGGTTTTCACGGCATCAGCCACCTTGCACGAACTATCGAGCAGGCTGTATTCCGTGTGAAAATGAAGATGGCAGAACGGGACGGTTTTCATGGGTCAGGCCTCCCATATTACCGAACCCGCCCGCCGGAAAAAGGCCGAACTTTCCAATGTTTGGAAAATTTCTTCTAAATCCTTCCAGCCCTGGGCCTGAGCTGTTGCGAGCAGGCGTACTCGCCAACAGGCCTTCTGTAAATGACCTGATCCCATAACCGCTCAACCGGATTGAGTTCCGGACTACAGGGCGGCGGAAGAATCTTCACCTGTTCCGGGAGACGCTCATCGCCGGGGCATTTTTTGTTTTCCAATCTCTGGAAAAAATCTAAAGGCCGGCCTCGCCGGTTTTCCAATGCTTGGAAATTATGCACGGGGATGGAACTGGCGGTGTACGCCTTTGAGCCGGTCGGGATCGACGTGGGTATAAATCTGCGTGGTGGCGATATCGGCGTGACCCAGCATTTCCTGAATGATGCGCAGCGGCGCGCCGTTGGCCAGCAGATGGCTGGCAAACGAGTGCCGCAAGGTGTGCGGATAAATGGTTTTGGTGATTCCGGCGGTGCGGGCGCATTTTTTGATCATGTCCCAGATTGTCTTGCGCGACATCGGCTGATGCCTGCTGCTCAAAAACACCGTCTGCTCCTGCGGGCCGGGCGAGAACTGTGGACGAACGGTCAGGATATACTGCTTCACCCGTTCAATCGCATCTTTACCGACCGGCACCACGCGCTCTTTGCGCCCTTTGCCGATACAACGCAAAAAGTGTTCATCAAAATGAAGGTCACTAAGTTGCAGCCCGGCCAGTTCGGAAACGCGGAGCCCAGAAGCGTAGAAGAGTTCAATGACCGCACGGTTGCGGATGCCGAGCGGAGTTTTGAGATCCGGCGCAGCGAGCAGGCGGTCGATCTCCTTCGGTGTCAGCACGCTCGGGAGCATTTTCCAGACTTTGGGCGACTCCATCGTTTCGGCAACATTGATGCTGAGAAGCCCTTCCTGCGCGAGATAGCGGAAAAATACTTTAAGAGAAACCAAATGGCGCGACAACGAGTTAGCCGCAAGCCCGCGCGCCTTTTCCGCCATCAGATGGTCGAGAATCTGTTTACGGGTCACATCGTTGATTGACCGGACACCCTTCTCCGCCAGCCAGTCGAGAAAACGCCCGATGTCGTCGGCATACGCCGCGCGCGTATTTTTACTCAAGCCCAGCTCAAGGCTAATGTAGTCGAGAAACTGTTCGAGCAAAGCTCTCATAACGAAACTTGAAATTTGAAACTTGAAACTCGAAATGAACGAGACAACCGCAGAAAAAGACAGAACCTTGTCAAGTTTCCAATTTCAAGTTTCATAGATTCTCGCCAGTCAGCCGTTCGTAGGCCTCGAGATATTTCGCCTGCGATTTGGCAACGATGTCAGCGGGAAGTTCCGGCGCTGGCGGAGTTTTGTCCCAGTCGAGCGTTTCGAGATAGTCACGGACAAACTGTTTGTCGAACGACATGGGGGACGAGCCGACTTTGTAGGTGTCGGCGGGCCAGAAGCGTGAGCTGTCCGGAGTGAGCGCTTCGTCGATGAGAATGATGTCGCCGTCAAGCTCGCCGAATTCGAATTTGGTATCTGCAATGATGATGCCTTTGGTGAGGGCGTATTCAGCGGCCTGTTTATAGAGAGCAATGCTGATGGCTTTGAGCTTCTCAGCCTTTTCCGCGCCGATAATTTCTTTGGCTTTCTCAAAGGAGATGTTTTCGTCGTGCAGTCCCTGCTCCGCTTTGGTGGACGGGGTAAAGATCGGTTCGTCGAGCTTGTCAGCCATTTGATAACCGGCGCGCAGCGGCATGCCGCCGATGGTACCGCTCTGTTTGTATTCTTTCCATCCGGAACCGATCAGATAGCCGCGCACGATGCACTCGACCGGAAACACAGTGGTTTTCTTAACGAGCATGGAACGACCCGCCAGTTGATCTGCGTGCCGGTTGAACGGCGCCGGGAATTGGCTGACATCCGTGGTGATCATGTGGTTTTTGACAATACCGCCGGTACGCCCGAACCAGAATTTTGAGATCATGTTGAGCACCGTCCCCTTTTGCGGAATGCCGTTGGGCATCACGCAGTCAAAGGCGGAAATGCGGTCGCTGGCAACAAACAACAGTTTGTCACCTGCCTCATAAATTTCACGGACCTTGCCGCTGCGCGGCGCGGGAACTCCGGGGATCTGGATTTTTGTTAAAGCCTGGCTCATGGGAACTCCTGTTTGGATTAAGAAACAAAGGGCGAAAGCTCACGAAGACGTTTTACAATTTTCGGCAGTTCGGTCAATACGGCATCCACATCTTTCTCTGTATTATAAGTACTCAGACTGAACCGGATCGAGCCGTGAACCGAAACGCCAGCGACATTCATCGCACGCAGGACGTGCGAGGGTTCCAGCGAACCGGAGGCGCAGGCCGAACCGGTTGAGGCGCAGATGCCGCGGTCGTCAAGCATCAGCAGAATGGCTTCGCCTTCGATAAAGTCGAAACTGATGTTGGTGGTGTTGGGCAGACGGAATTTCGGGTCGCCATTGACGCGTGCGCCGGGACAGGTCGCCAGAAGGCCTTCCTCCAGCCGATCACGCAACGCTTTCACACGGGTATTTTCTTCTTTCAAGTGTTTCGCGGCCAGATTGCAGGCGACGCCGAGGCCGACAATGTACGGCACGTTTTCCGTGCCGGCGCGCCGACCGCGCTCCTGATGGCCGCCAAGCACCAGCGGCTTTACCTTGGTGCCTCGACGAATATAGATCGCGCCGATTCCTTTGGGCGCGTGCAGCTTGTGACCGGAAAGCGACATCATATCAATCGGCAGCTCACTCACTTTCATGGGGATTTTACCGACCGCCTGTACACCGTCGGTGTGAAAAATTCCGCCGAACTCGTGGACGATTTCGCCAATCATCCCGACCGGGAAAATTACTCCGGTTTCATTATTGGCCCACATGATGGAAGTCAGCGTTTTTCCCGCTTTCACTTCGCGCTGCAGCGCATCCAGATCGAGCCGACCCAGTCCGTCAACATCCAGCTTGGTCAGTCGGAAGCCCCGGTCTTCGAGGTAGTGGCAGGGTCCGGAAACCGCGGCATGCTCCACCTTGGAGGTGAGGATATGCGGCGGCTTATCCATCGCTTCCGCTCCGCCTCGGATGGCTAGATTGTTGCTTTCCGAACCGCAGCTTGTAAACGTGATCTCTTGCGGATCTTCCGCACCGATCAGTGCGGCGACCTGCTCGCGGGCGGCTTCAACATATTTTTTAACCTGCCCGCCGAATGTGTGCATGCTGGACGGGTTGCCCCACAGATCCGTCAAAAACGGCATCATCGCCTCGCGCACTTCGTCCGCGACTTGTGTCGTGGCATTATTGTCGAGATAGACCGTGCGCATTACTTAACCTCCTCAACGCGGATGTCGTCAGAAACATTGTCTTTCAACCGCGCTTCGACAACATCTTTGAGCGTAATCGCGGAAATGATGCAGCCTGAACAGGCTCCGCGGAAACGCACCTTGACGACATCGCCGTCCACATCGATCAGTTCGAGGTCGCCGCCGTCCTGACGCAACGCCGGACGGATTTCGCGATCGATTACATCTTCGATCAAATGGATTTTCTGCAGCGTGGTCATCGGCGCTTTTTCAGGAGAAGCCGTTACGGCCATTTCACTGTGAACCCGCAGCATGATTTTTTCGATATCCGGCAGACAGTTGCCGCAACCGCCGCCCGCTTTGCAGGTGTTGGTCAGCTCTTCCAGTGTTTTGATATCGTTTTCCCGAACAGCCTTTTCGATCTCTTTGTCAGTCACGCCAAAACAGTGGCAAACCACTTCCCCCTCAAGCTCTTTGTCCCACCGTTTACCGGTACGATAGTTATAGATCGCCGCC